>NZ_JBSFTT010000012.1:0-254337 GCF_053591415.1 Streptomyces sp. NPDC003032
TCCCCGCCGCCCCTCCGCTCTGAGCCCGCTGCTCCAGCGGCCCCAGCCCCCGCGGCCCCCGCAACACCAGCCCCCGCAGCCCCCGCCCCCGAGCCCCCAGCCCCAGCACCCGCCGCGGCATCGTCCCCCGAGCCACCCCCGGACTCATCCGGATCCTCCGCGTCCAGCAACTGCACGGCATGCCGCCCCAGCTGCGCGACCAGCGCCCCCGGCAGCCAGGGGTCAAGAGTGCGGCCCCCTTCGCTGAGGGTGTCCTGCGCGCCTGTCCGCTCCAGGACGTCGTCGAGGGTGGGCCGGGACGCCGGGTCCTTGCGCAGGCACAGGGCTATCAGTTCGGCGAGGTTCTCGGGGAGCCCTGTCAGGTCCGGCTCCTCCTGGGCGATGCGGAACATCAGGGCGTGCACCCCGCTGTTGGCCGTACCGAAGGGCAGCGCGCCCGACGCCGCGTACGCCAGGACGGAGCCGAGGCAGAACACGTCGCAGGCCGGCGTGATCCGGTCGCCGCGCACCTGCTCGGGCGCCATGAAGCCGGGCGAGCCGACGAGCGCGCCGGTGCGGGTCAGGCCGCCGTCGGTGACCGTCTCCAGGGCGCGGGCGATGCCGAAGTCGATGACGCGCGGGCCGTCGATCGTGACGAGCACGTTCGACGGCTTGAGGTCGCGGTGGACGATGCCCGCCGCGTGGATGTCCTTGAGGGCGTTGGCGAGCCCGGCGCCGAGGATGTGCACGGACCGCTCGGGCAGCGGCCCGTGGTCGCGCGAGACGACGCTCTGCAGCGAGGGCCCGGCCACATACCCCGTGGCGACCCACGGGATCGGCGCCTCGGTGTCCGCGTCCAGGACCGGCGCCGTCCACGCGCCGCCGACCCGCCGCGCGGCCTGCACCTCCTGCCGGAAGCGGTTCCTGAACTCGTCCTGTTCGGCGAGCTCCTGGCGGACCAGTTTGACCGCGACCGTGCGGCCCCTGCCGGACCGCGCGAGATACACCTGCCCCATGCCGCCCGCGCCGAGCCGCGCCAGCAGCCGATACGCGCCGATCCGCTGCGGATCTCCGGGCCCGAGCTTCTCCATCGCCGCACCGACCTCCCCCATTGGTGTGCAACAGGGTGAGGATAGTGCGGAGCTACGACAGCGGCAGCCACCCCGCCCTCTACGGTTCCGTAACGGGTTCCGTATCCGGTTCCGAGACCGCGTCGAGCACCTCGGACAGGCGTTCCAACACCCGTACCGTTTGCACGAATTCGTCCTCACCGAGCACCGCCGCCAGCCACCCGGCCAGCTCCGCGTGCCCCGGGCCGATCCTCGCCACGGCCGCCCTGCCCTCGTCCGTCGGCCGCAGCAGCTTGGCACGGCGGTGCGCCGGGTTCGGCACGTACTCGGCGAGGCCCTTGCCCACCAGCAGATCCGCCACGCGCTGCACGCTCTGCCGCGTGATCCCCATCGCGCGGGCGATCCCCGCCACCGGCAGGGGCTCGCGCAGCACGGCGCCGAGCACCTGCCACCAGGCGGCGGTAAGCCCGGCGGGGCGAGCCAACTCCTCGGAGCGTGCGAGTAGTTGGCCGTTCAGGCGGAATACAGCGAGGGCGGTGCGGCTGAGCAGCTCCTGCTGGGCGCGGCGCGCCGATTCCGTCATAGTCGTCTCCCCGTCTACGCGTTCAGCGTCTCGTACGCCGCCGGGTCCGAGTCGTGGAAGAGGCGGTACCACGCGTCGAGCTTCTCGCCCTCGAAGACATCACCGAGCCGCCCGAAGATCTCCCGTGCGAACGCGACCGGCTCGGTCGGGCCCGCCGTGATCAGGTCGCCGTCGGTGACCGCGTCCGCCTCGACGTACCGCTCACCGCCCTTGTAGCCGGCGGCCGCCAGATACATCGGCGCGGCGCTGGTGTGCGACCGGTCGTCGAGCAGCCCCTCGCGGGCGATCCCCGCCGTGGCCCCGCAGATCGCGCCGACGGGCACCCCGGCGTCGAGGAACGCGCGGGCCGTGCGGGCGAACGGCGCGAGGTCCTCGCTCGTGTCCCACAGGTCGGCTCCAGGCAGGATCAGCAACGAGCTGTTCTCGGGCCGCAGTTCGGCGAGTGTCAGGTCCGGCTGGACGCGCAGGCCGCCGATGGACGTGACGGGGGCGGCGGAGGCGGCGACCGTGCGGATGCCGTAGCCGACGCGGGCGAGCCACGCCGTGGTGTGGCCGGTCTCCCAGTCGGCGAAGGTGTCGTAGACGGCCAGGTGCACGGGCTTGCGGGACATGAGGGCCTCCGGGAGGTGAATGTCGTATCGCTGCGGCTCACTGCGCGTCGGGCCTGTGTGAGTATCCTGTCAAATGGACAGGGTGCTGTCAAAAAATCCGAGGGTAGGGAACCGCTTCGTTAACGTCCGGGAGGGGCGGCCTTAACCCGCCGCTCCCTAGCGTCCTGGTCATGGACAGCACACTGACCCTCAGCGCCCATCTGGGCCTCGACCTCGTCGCCGTCGCGCTGCTGACCTTCGGAGTCTTCTATCCGCGGCACCGCAGGCGCGAGCTGGTCCCGGCGTATCTCGCCCTGAACGTCGCCCTGTTCGCGGTCGTCGCCGGGCTCGGGACCGTCGGCGGCGACGGCGGGCTCGCGCTCGGCTTCGGGCTCTTCGGGGTGCTCTCGATCGTGCGGCTGCGCTCCGACGCGCTCCAGCACCAGGAAGTCGCGTACTACTTCATCACCCTGGTGCTCGGCCTGCTCTGCGGCCTTCCGGCGCTCAGCCTGCCGGTCGCCGCCGGGCTCTCGGGCGTGCTGCTCGTGGTCATGTACGGCGCCGACCACCCCCGCCTCTTCGCGTACGACCGGCGGGCCGTCATCACCCTGGACGCCGTGTTCCGCGAGGAGACCGCCCTGCGGGCGGAGCTGGCGCGGCGCCTCGGGGAGCCGCTCGGCTGGACCGTGCGGGAGGTCGACTACGTACGCGACCTCATGATTCTGGAAGTCCGCTTCCGGCAGCCGGAACCTTCGATACGGTCCGGGGAGTTCCTACGGAAGACGGCCCGACGCCCGCACCAGGAACCCGAGGGACAACGACGACGCACGACCCGGTCCCGCACGATCGCCCCCAGCCACCCGAAGGAGACCGTGTGAACCCCGCCGTACGCGCCATCGGCCGCGCCGCGCTCGCCGCGCACCCCATCACTCTCGACGAGGTGAACGCCCGCGCGGAGCTGCTCGCCCGCTACGACAACAGCTATCTCGTGCCCGTCGAGATCTTCGAGGACCTCGCGTCGCTGCTGACCGACCCCCGGCGGGCCGCCGGGCCCTTCCGGGCGCTCAGCATCGGCGGGAAGCGCTGGTTCCGCTACCACTCGACGTACTACGACACCCCTGAGCTGGGCACCTTCCACGACCACCGCCAGGGGCGGCGGCTGCGCTACCGCATTCGTGAGCGGGTCTACCAGGACAGCGGTGAGCGGCAGTTCGAGATCAAGCTGAAGAGCGGACGGGGCGAGACCGTCAAGCACCGGCAGCGGCTCGAAGGCGACGACCACGCCCTGGACGAGGCGCGGCGGGGATTCCTCGCCGGCGTGCTGAGGGGGTCGTACGGGATCGAGGCGCCGGAGTGCCTGACCGCCTCGCTCGTCACCGACTACCAGCGGGCCACGTTCGTCGCCGACGGGCAGCGCATCACCTGTGACGCGGGGCTGGTCGTGCGGGACACGGCGACGGGGCGGACGGCCGCCGCCGACAGCGGGCTCGTCCTCGTCGAGACCAAGACCAAGGGGCACCTGACCGACGCCGACCGGGTGCTGCACCGGTTCGGGGTGCGGGCCGCCGAGTTCACCAAGTACTGCGGGGGATACGCGGCGGTCCGGCCCGAGCTGGGGATCAACCGGTGGGCGCGGGCGGTGCGGACGGCGTTCCCTCGCGGGGTGCGGGCGGGAACGTGAGGGTGACGCGGGCGCCCTCCGGTGTGCTCGCCGTCTCGAAGCGGCCGCCGGCTTCCTCGGCGGTGCGGCGGGCGATGTCCAGGCCGAGGCCCGTCGAGCCCGCGCCGCTCGTGCCGCGGTCGGGTGCCGTGGTGTCGGGAAAGCCGGGGCCCTCGTCCGCGACGGTCAGCTCCGCCTCGTGGGCGGGGGTCTTGACGACCTCGATGGAGAACGCCGTGCCCTGAGGGGTGTGGTCCAGGACATTGCCGATCAACGCGTCCAGCGCGGCGGCGAGTTCGTCCTCCGGGACCGGGACCAGGACGGTGTGAGCGGGCGTCGTGGTGCTGGTAACGCGGTTCTGGTCCTCCGCCAACGGCTGCCAGAACGCGGCCCGTTCGCGCGCCACCGCCGCCAGGTCCGCGCGCGGCGCCTCACGCAGGGGGCGCCTCGCCTTGCGGATCACTTCGTCGACGCTGTGCTCCAGCGCGGTGACGTCCGCCGCGATCCGGACCGCCTCGTCCGGGTCCCGCAGGGTCTCCGCGTCCAGGCGCAGGGCGGCCACCGGGGTGCGCAGGCGGTGGGCCAGGTCGGCGGCGTTCTCCCGCTCGGCGGTGAGCAGTTCGTCGATGCGGGCGGCCAGGCGGTTCAGCTCGCCCGCGATCAGGCGGAGTTCGGGCGGGCCCTCCGGGGTCGCGCGGGCGGTCAGGTCACCGGCGGCCAGGCGGTCCGCCGTGCCTGCGAGGCGGCGAGTGGCACCGACAAGACGGGCGCCGAGGCGGTCGGCCAGGAGGAGACCGAGGAGTACGAGACCTACACCGATCCCGGCCAGGACGAGCCAGGAGGCGAGCGTACCCGCGTACAACTGGTTTTCGGCCAGGGTCACTTGGACCACCGCCGTGCCGCTCCTCGCGCCCTGCACGGGAACCAGGACCAGGCGGCCGCCGGACGCGGGCTCGTAGGTGAAGGCGCGGCCGGTGCGGGCCAGGCGGATCGGGGCGGTGGTGGCCGTCCCCCTCTGGACGGGCGGACCGATGACCGTGTTGTCCGCAAGGATCAGTGAAGTGGAGGGCAAGCCCTTGCCGTTGACGCTCTCCACCGTCTGCTCGGCGGTCTCCCGCTCGTCGGCGGTGGCCAGGGCGGGGCCCAGGGCGTGGGCCACCCACTGGGCCCGTGCGGTGGCCTCGGCCGTGGCGCGGTCGGCGGCGTGGGTGCGGGTCAGGAGCGTGAGGGGGACGAGCAGGGCGGTCAGTACGAGGGCGGTGGTCGCCGCCGTCAGGAGGAGCAGGCTGCGGCGCATCAGGCGGGCTCCTCCGGGGGCGTGAGCTTCACGCCCACCGTGCGGACCGTGTGGAGGTAGCGCGGGTGTTGGGCCGTCTCGCCCAGTTTGCGGCGGAGCCAGGAGAGGTGGACGTCCACCGTCTTGTCGGCGCCGCCCAGCGGCTGCTGCCAGACCTCGGCGAGGAGTTCGCGGCGCGATACGACCTGGCCGGGGCGGCGCGCGAGGAACGCGAGCAGGTCGAACTCGCGGGGCGTCAGATCGATGACCGTGCCGTCCAGGGTGACGTCGCGGGACGCCGGGTCGATGGAGAGACCGCCGACGCGCAGGGGTTCCTCGGTCCCGGTCACGCCCAGGCGGCGCAGGACCGCCTTGACGCGGGCGTCCAACTGCGCCGCCCCGAACGGCTTGACGATGTAGTCGTCCGCGCCGGCCTCGAGGACCGTGACCATCTCCGGCTCGTCGTCGCGGGCCGTCGCCACGATGACGGGCACGTCGCTGACCGCGCGCAGCATCCGCAGGACCTGCGCCCCGTCGACGTCCGGCAGGCCGAGGTCCAGGACGACCAGGTCGGGCCTGCTGGTGACGGCCGCGTCCAGGCCCGCCATGCCGCTCGGCGCGGTCGCCACCGCGTGGCCCTTGTCGCGCAGGGCCCGCACCAGCGCGCCGCGGAGCTGGGGGTCGTCCTCGACGACGAGAAGATGCGCCATACAACCACCGTAGTCAGGGGCGGGCGGGAGCTTCGACGGGGGCGTTGTCGGGGTCTTAACCGGGCGTTAGGAAACGATGCGGCACAGTGGCGGGATGAGGAAGTGGCGGAGCGCCGTCGGCACGGCGGCGTGGGTGGCCGTGGGTACGGCGGCGGGGGCGCTGGGCGCCTGGCAGCTGGCCGGTTCGGACAGCGGGGGCGACGCGGCGCACAGCCGGCCGCTGGATGAGGCGGCGGTACGGAAGGCGCTGGCCAAGGCGGCGGATTCGCCCGCCGCGGGGGCGGGGGGTTCCGCTTCGTCTCCGTCGGGTGGCGGGGCGGGGTCTACGGAGAAGCGTGGTGGCGGTGCCGCTTCTACGGAGAAGCCCGGTGGCGGTGCCGCTTCTACGGAGAAGCCCAGCGGGAAGCCGACCGGGGAGCCCACCGGGAAGGCGTCTCCGCCGTCCGCCGAGCGGTCCAGCGTGCGGTTCACCGGTGGGGCGGCGACCGTGGAGTGCCGTCCCGACGGCACCGTCTTCCTCGTCTCCTGGAGCCCCGCCGACGGGTTCCACATCGACGACGACGTGGAGCGGGGCCCCGCGGCCGTCGTACGCCTGGAGGCGGAGCCGGGCGACGACGACGAGCGGGACGACCTGCCGTACGAGATCCGGTGCACGGCGGACGGGCCGCGGGCGAAGGTCGTGGCGGACACGGACGACGACTGAGGCCGACCGGGGCTGGCGGGGCCGACGGGGTCGACCGAGACCGCCGAGGCCGATGAGGCTGCTCCCGGTGGTCATGCGACACAGTGTCGGGTTCCGCCACCGACGTCAGACAGGACGCCCATGTCGTGTCCACTCCGTGGACATTTACCCTCGGCCCCATGACCCCTCAGCCGAACCCGCAGGCCGGCGCCGCCGTGAAGGCCGCGGACCGCGCACACGTCTTCCACTCCTGGGCCGCACAGGAACTCATCGACCCACCGGCCGTCGCCGGTGCCGAAGGCTCGTACTTCTGGGACTACGACGGGAACCGCTACCTCGACTTCACCAGCGGCCTCGTCTACACCAACATCGGGTACCAGCACCCGAAGGTCGTCGCCGCGATCCAGGAGCAGGCGGCGACGATGACGACGTTCGCGCCCGCCTTCGCCATCGAGGCCCGCTCCGAGGCCGCACGCCTCATCGCCGAGCGGACCCCCGGCGACCTGGACAAGATCTTCTTCACCAACGGCGGCGCCGACGCCGTCGAGCACGCCGTCCGCATGGCCCGTCTGCACACGGGCCGCGCGAAGGTGCTCTCCGCGTACCGCTCGTACCACGGCGGCACCCAGCAGGCCATCAACATCACCGGTGACCCGCGCCGCTGGGCCTCCGACAGCGGCTCGGCGGGCGTCGTCCGCTTCTGGGCGCCGTTCCTGTACCGCTCGCGCTTCTACGCGGAGAACGAGCGGCAGGAGTGCGAGCGGGCCCTCCAGCACCTGGAGGACACCATCGTCTTCGAGGGCCCGCAGACGGTCGCCGCGATCATCCTGGAGACGATCCCCGGCACCGCGGGCATCATGACGCCGCCGCCGGGCTATCTCGCGGGCGTCCGCGAGATCTGCGACCGGTACGGCATCGTCTTCATCCTCGACGAGGTCATGGCGGGCTTCGGGCGGACCGGCAAGTGGTTCGCCGTGGACCACTTCGAGGGCGTCGTGCCGGACCTGCTGACCTTTGCCAAGGGCGTCAACTCCGGTTACGTGCCCCTGGGCGGCGTCGCCATATCCGGTGCCGTCGCCGAGACCTTCGCGCGGCGGCCCTACCCGGGCGGTCTCACGTACTCCGGGCACCCGCTGGCCTGCGCCGCGGCCGTCGCGACGATCCACGTCATGGAGGACGAGGGCGTCATCGACAACGCGGCCCGCCTCGGCGCCGAGCTGATCGGCCCGGGCCTCGCCGAGCTGGCCGAGCGGCATCCGAGCGTGGGCGAGGTGCGGGGCCTCGGCATGTTCTGGGCGCTGGAGCTGGTGAAGGACAGGGAGACGCGGGAGCCGCTGGTCCCCTACAACGCCACGGGCGAGGCGAACGCCCCGATGGCGGCGTTCGGCGCCGCCGCGAAGAAGCACGGCCTGTGGCCGTTCATCAACATGAACCGCACCCATGTGGTTCCGCCGTGCACCCTCACGGAGACGGAGGCGAAGGAGGGCCTCGCGGCGCTGGACGCGGCGCTCACAGAAGCGGACACCCACGTGGCCTAACGGCGCGGCGCCGGGCCCCTGGGCCTACCCCCGGCTCACACCCGGCCCCTCGGCTCCCCGGGCCGGACTCCCCACCCGCCCTTGTCCCCGCCCCTTGGTTCTCCAGCCGGAACTTCCCACCCACCCGCCCCCTGTCCCCGAGGACCGCCTCTGGGCGGTGGTCCTGGGCCTGGGCCGTGGCGGCTGGGGCAGGTGCGAGGGTCCCGCGTGGGTGGACCGGCCGGGGGCGGGGTGGGTTACCCGGGCGGGACTCCCCACCCACCCATGGCCCCCGCCCCTTCAACCCGGGGCAAACGAGTGGGTGGGTGGGAGACATCCGCCGCGCAGCGGCGGGCCAGGACCCCCCGAACAACCCCCGCGGGAAGAACCACCCCCGCCCCCCAGACCCCCCACCGCGTAGTCTGACCTCCCCGCGCTAGTAAGCGAGACCAGCAAGACGACCGCACCAGGCGACCACGCCAGACTCCGTGGGGGAACCCAGATGCCCGGCACCGACGGCCCCGCCGTCATCCGCAGCACTCTGCGCCAGCAGATCGCCGACGCCCTCCGCGACGAGGTCCTCGCGGGCCGGCTGGAGCCGGGCCAGGAGTTCACCGTCAAGGAGATCGCCGACCAGTACGGCGTCTCCGCGACCCCCGTCCGCGAGGCCCTGGTGAACCTGACGGCGCAGGGTCTCCTGGACGCCGACCAGCACCGCGGCTTCCGCGTGCACGAGCACACGCTGGCCGACTACCGCGGCATGCTGGAGGCCCGCAGCCTCATAGCCGACGGCATGTTCCGCGACCTCGCGGAGAACCCCGGGGCCCGCGACGACATGGCCGACGCGCTGACCTCCGTACGCCGCCGAGGCGAGGAGGCCGCCCGCGCGGCCTGCGCCGGTGACCTGAACGTCCTGATCGGCTACGACCTCCGGTTCTGGCGCGAGCTGAGCGCCCTCTTCGGCAACCCCTACCTCTCCGACTTCCTGCACCGCCTGCGCGTGAAGTCGTGGGTGTGCGCCGTCACCCATCTGCGCCGCTGGAGCGAGGGAGGCGGTGGCGACCTGCGCGGCGCGCTCTGGTCCGGGCACACCGAGCTGGTCGACGCCCTGGCGCGCCGCGATCCGACGGGCGCCCACGCGATCGTCGTGGAGTACAACGCCCACTCCCTGTCCCTCATAGAGCGCCTGGCCACCGCATGAGCGCAGACCTGACCGTCGTCGTCCCCGCGTACAACGAAGAACGCCGCCTCGGCCCCACCCTCGCCGCCATCCGCGAACACCTCGACTCGACGGACCAGGGCGCGTGGGAGCTGATCGTCGTGGACGACGGCTCCACCGACCGCACCGCGGAGATCGCCGCCGAAACGGCCGCCGACGACCCCCGCGTCCAGCTCGTCCGGAGCGACCGCAACCGCGGCAAGGGCCACGCCCTGCGCCTGGGCGTCCTGGCCTCCCGCGGCCGTCGCGTCCTGGTGACCGACGCCGACCTGGCCGCGCCCATAGAGGAGCTTGACCACCTCGACAAGGCGCTCGCCGACGGGCACACGGCCGCGATCGGCTCCCGGGCCCGCCCCGGCGCGACCATCGGCGCCCACCAGCACCGCCTGCGCGAGCTGCTCGGCCGGACCGGCAACTTCCTCATACGTTCGGTCGCCGTCCCCGGAGTCCGCGACACCCAGTGCGGCTTCAAGCTCTTCGACGGCGACCGCGCCCGTGAGGCCTTCGCCGCGTCCCGGCTGCGCGGCTGGGGCATAGACGTCGAGATACTCCAGTACTTCCGCCGGGCGGGCTGGCCGGTCGCCGAGGTGCCCGTGCGCTGGTCCCACCAGGAGGGCTCGAAGGTCAGGCCCCTGGACTACGTCAGGGTCCTCGCCGAACTGACCCTCCTCAAGGCCCGCGCGGTCCGCCGCACGATCCGCCGCGCCGACGTCCTCGTCGCCCTCCTCTTCCTGGCCCTGTCGGTCACCCTCTACGCGCAGCGCTGGACGTCCCCCGCCCACCGCTACATCCCCGACTCCATGCAGGACCAGAACCAGTGGGAGTGGTTCTTCGCGGTGACGGCGGAGAATGTCCGCCACTTCGACAACCCGCTCTTCACCACCCTCCAGAACTTCCCGGACGGCGTGAACCTCATGGCCAACACGGTCATGCTCGGCCTCTCCGTCCCGCTCGCCCCCGTGACCTGGCTCCTCGGCCCGGCGCTCGCCCTGAACGTGGCGATGACCGGCGGCCTGGCCGCCACCGCCGTCGCCTGGTACTGGCTGATCGTCGGGCGACTGGTCGCCCACCGGGGCGCCGCCGCCGTCGGCGCGGCGCTCGCCGCCTTCGCGCCCCCGATGATCAGCCACGCGAACGCCCACCCGAACTTCATCGTCCTGTTCATGATCCCGCTGATCATCGACAGGGCGCTGCGGCTGTGCGAGGGCACCCGGGTCGTACGCGACGGGGTCGTCCTCGGCCTCTTCACGACGTACCAGATCTTCCTGGGAGAGGAGCCGCTCCTGCTGGCGGCGCTCGGCATGCTGCTCTTCGCCCTCGCGTACGCGGTCGTACGCCGGGACGTGGCACGCGCGTCCTGGCGCCCGCTCGCCCGCGGCATCGGCATCGCCCTCGCGGTCACGCTCCCGCTGGTCGCCTACCCCCTCTACTGGCAGTTCTTCGGTGCCCAGAGCTACAAGAGCGTGCTGCACGGCGACAACGCGGGCAACAGCCCGCTCGCCTTCATCTCCTTCGCGGAGCGCTCGCTGGCGGGCGCCAAGGAGAGCGCCGACGCCCTCGCCCTGAACCCGACCGAGCAGAACGCCTTCTACGGCTGGCCGCTCACCGCGCTGGCCTTCGCGATCGTCGTACGACTGTGGGAGCGCGCGGTGGTCAAGGCGCTCGCCTGCACGGTGCTCGCGGCGGCGCTGCTCTCGCTCGGCCCGAAGTTCCGCATTCCGCTGACGGATGTCGTCCTGCCGGGTCCGTGGGCGATGATCCGCCACCGGCCGCTCTTCGAGTCCGTCATCGAGGGGCGTGTGGCGATGGTGTGCGCCCCGGCGCTCGGCATGCTCCTCGCGCTGGCCCTCGCCCGCCTGTCGGCGGCGGACCGGGGCGCCACCCGGTACGCGGGTCTGGCCGCCGTCGCCCTCGCCCTGCTGCCGATCGTGCCCGCGCCGCTCAAGGCCGTGGACCGGGTCGACGTACCGCCGTTCATCGCGCACGGCACCTGGCGCGCGTACCTGGGCGAGGACGAGACGCTCGTACCGATCCCCGTGCCCGACGCCGCCCATGCGGAGGCCCTGCACTGGCAGACCGTCGCCGGCCTGGGCTTCCGCCTCCCCGGCGGCTACTTCAACGGCCCCTGGGGCCCGGACCGCGTAGGCATCTACGGACCCGTGCCCCGCAACACCTCGAACCTGCTGCGCGACGTGAGCGAGTCGGGCCGCGTCCCGAAGATCAGCGCCGCCTGGCGACAGGCGGCCCGCGACGACCTGGCGTACTGGAAGGCGGGCGTCCTTGTGCTGCCCCCGCAGCCGCACGACGCCGCGCTGCGCACCACCGTGGACGCGCTCGTCGGGCGGCGGGCGCGGTGGGTGGACGGCGTGTGGGTATGGGACCTGTACGAACGCGGCGGCGACGGCCGGGACAACCGGGATGCGCACAAGGGCAGCTAGCGGACCCGGGGCGCGGTTACGCTGCCTGAACGCGAGGCAACGCACGGCTGCACAGCTACGAACGTCCCGTCCACCGACCCTGACCCGAGGAGTCTTCTTTTGGCCTGCGACCTGTGGCTGGTCCCGCTCGTCGATGTGTTGTGCCACAGCCCCGACAACCCCTTCGCGGAAGAGATCGCCGCCTACGACAAGGCGCTGCACGAGGCCGGGTTCCCGCCCGTCCCCGTCTTCTCGTACATGCCGGGCCTCTCCGGTGACGTCGCCCCGGTCGCGGGCTTCGACTACGACGCGCTGCACTTCCTGCGCCGCGCCTACCTCCTGCGGATCTGCGGCCTCGAAGTCACGCCGGTGGACGAACTGGGCGGGGACTACGAGCAGTTGCTGGAGATGTTCGACGCCACGGCCCAGCAGTCGCACCTGGTCTGGCACTACGACCACGCGGGTGCGTACGTCCCCGTGGACTTCCCGGCGCCGCTCTCCAACGACGAACTCCTCGCGGGCGGCGGCCCGCTGGGCTCCTCCCAGGCGCTTCTGCGGGAACTGGAGTTCGTCGCCCCGTCGATCGGCATAGATCCGTCGAACCCTCCCCAGGCCCCCCGGCCACCGGCGGCCCCGACGTCCCTGGAGGAACCGGCGGCCCCGGCCCCTCCGGACGAGAGCCCCTTCGCCAGGGAACGCCATGTCTGGCTGGGCCTCCACGCGGCGACGACACGCAGCCTCGCGCAAGGCTCGATGATCATCTACAGCTGAGGGAGACGAGCCCGCCCGAGGCATCAGAGCCCCGGCTCGGCTCCGGAGGTCTACCTCGGCTCCGGCGGCCGCTGCCGAGGCATGTTCGGCCGCGCCCCGGGCGGCAGCGGAGTCCGCCCGGGGGGAGCCGGAGCCTCCCGGGCGTGCCCGGGCACCATCGACTGCATGACCAGCGGCACGGGACCCGCCCGGAACTCCACCATCCAGTCCGACGTCTCCGCCCGCACCAGCTCCGTCACGTCCTCGGAGAACCTCCGCAGCACGCCGAGGCACCGCTCCGCCGCCTCCCCCGCGGTCCCCTCCGTGGGCCCGAGGACCTCCCGCACGCTCTCCGACGCCCAGTCGAACTGGAGCGCCTGCAGCCGCCGCTGCACGGCCTGCGCGGTCGCCACGTCCCGCATCCACCCGGACGTGAGCCCGAAGAACCGGTCGCATCCCACGCACGCCACCCCGGCGAGCAGCGAGACGAAGCCCCACGAGGCCACGGACTCCACGGCCCCGGCCAGATCGAGCAGCGGCAGCGCCCCCGCGCCCACGGCGCCCAGCGCGGCGCCCGCCCGCAGCAGCCGCGCCCCGCGCCGCTTCCAGCCGCGGTCGGTGAGATACCACTCGGCGGTGGTCAGCGCGCCCTGCTCCACCCACCGGTACAGCTCGTCGAGCCGCTCGGCGGGCTCGCCCCAGTCACCGAGCGGGAAGACCCGCCCGGTCAGGTCCCCCAGCCGCTGCCCGCCCGCACCGGCGGCCGCACCGGCACCCGCCCCCGCACCCTGCCCTTCGGGGGGCACCCCCTCGGGCTGCATCTCCGGCTGGCTCACCCGGCACTCCTCTACGAGATCCCTGACTGTTCCCGCTGTTCCCGCTGTTCCTGCTTCCTGCGGCGGCGCAACGTTCCGTGCCGATGCGGTGGCACAAGTCCTACCGCCCAATGGGTGGGCCCGAGCCCGGGTTCGCCGCTTTTCCGCCCGGAAGAGGTGCTTGATCAGGTATGGGAAGACGGTCCGCCTCACTCGAAAGAGTGCTGGGGCGTCGGCACCCCTGACCACGTAGGCTCGTTTCAGGCGGAAACCCCGCCACGTGGACCCGTAGGAAAGAGAGCTGATCGTGATCCCCGGTGGTGGCCAGCCCAACATGCAGCAGCTGCTCCAGCAGGCCCAGAAGATGCAGCAGGACCTCGCGACCGCGCAGGAGGAACTCGCGCGCACGGAGGTCGACGGCCAGGCGGGCGGCGGTCTCGTCAAGGCGACGGTCACGGGCTCCGGCGAGCTGCGCGGCCTGGTGATCGACCCGAAGGCCGTCGACCCCGAGGACACCGAGACGCTGGCGGACCTCGTGGTCGCGGCGGTCCAGGCGGCCAACGAGAACGCGCAGACGCTCCAGCAGCAGAAGCTCGGCCCGCTGGCCCAGGGCCTGGGCGGCGGAGGCATCCCGGGCCTTCCCTTCTAAGAAACCCCCCGGCCAACTACCGTACGTAGAGGGTCGGCAACCTTCTCAGGACCTCAGGGCCCCAGGATCTTCAGGAAAGGCGTTCCGTTGTACGAAGGCGTGGTTCAGGACCTCATCGACGAGTTGGGCAGGCTGCCCGGCGTCGGTCCCAAGAGCGCGCAGCGGATCGCCTTCCACATCCTCCAGACGGAGCCCACCGACGTGCGCCGCCTCGCGCACGCGCTCCTGGAGGTGAAGGACAAGGTCCGTTTCTGCGCCACCTGTGGGAACGTCGCGCAGGAGGAGCTCTGCAACATCTGCCGCGACCCGCGCCGCGACCTCTCGGTCATCTGCGTCGTCGAGGAGCCGAAGGACGTCGTGGCGATCGAGCGGACCCGCGAGTTCCGCGGGAAGTACCACGTCCTGGGCGGGGCGATCAGCCCGATCGAGGGCGTGGGCCCGGACGACCTGCGGATACGGGAACTCCTGGCGAGGCTCGCCGACGGCACGGTCACGGAACTGATCCTGGCGACCGACCCGAACCTGGAGGGCGAGGCCACGGCGACGTACCTCGCCCGCATGATCAAGCCCATGGGCCTGAAGGTCACCCGCCTGGCCAGCGGACTCCCTGTCGGGGGAGATCTGGAATACGCGGACGAGGTCACCCTGGGCCGCGCTTTCGAGGGGAGACGACTCCTAGATGTCTGACGCCACGCTGAACACCGCGATCGACAACCCGGACGACTTCGCGGTGCAGATCTCCGATCAGGTGGAGAGCTTCATCGTCTCGGTCAGGGAGGTCGCCAAGGGCGACGAGCCCGACTCGGCGGTCCCCTTCCTCCTCCTGGAGGTCTCCCAGCTCCTGCTGGCCGGCGGCCGTCTCGGCGCGCACGAGGACATCGTCCCCGAGGAGCGGTACGAACCGGACCTCGGCCCCGAGCAGGACGTGGACGACCTCCGCGAGCGCCTCGCGCTGCTCCTGGAGCCCATCGACGTCTACTCCGAGGTCTTCGACCCGTACGAGCCCCGCAAGGCCCCGGTGGCCGCCCGTATCTCGGACGACCTCGCGGACGTCGTCGCCGACCTCTCCCACGGCCTGGCGCACTACCGCGCGGGGCGCACGGTGGAGGCCCTGTGGTGGTGGCAGTTCTCGTACTTCTCGAACTGGGGCTCCACCGCGTCGGCCGCCCTGCGCGCGTTGCAGTCCCTGGTGGCCCACGTACGCCTGAACCAGCCCCTGGAAGACCTCGACGGCCTGGACACGGACGAGGATCTGGCCGAGGACGCGCTCGCCGAGGAGGCGGGCAGGGTGATGGCTGAGGAGATCGCGGGACCGCTGGGTCTGCACACGGTGAAGCCGTTGCAGTAGTACGGCGGTGCGGTAGTGCGGCTGTGACCCCTCCCACTTTCCGGAGTGCAGCGCTCCACAGCGGGCATGTGCCATGCCGAGCGGCCGGAACGTACGACCCGACAAGCGGGGACGTATGCCTGTGGTGATCACTCAGTGAGCGGGACATCTCACGATGTGGTATCCGCGCGGCGAATTTCGGTCGCTCGTTAAACTGAGCCGACCGCACAACGGATTGAGCGAGGAGCGCACGTGGGCCTTGTCGTGCAGAAGTACGGAGGCTCCTCCGTAGCCGATGCCGAGGGCATCAAGCGGGTCGCCAAGAGAATCGTCGACGCCAAGAAGAACGGCCATCAGGTCGTTGTCGTGGTGTCGGCGATGGGCGACACGACGGATGAGTTGATCGATCTTGCCGGGCAGGTGTCGCCGATCCCCGCCGGGCGGGAATTCGACATGCTGCTGACCGCTGGTGAGCGGATCTCCATGGCGCTGCTCGCCATGGCGATCAAAAACCTGGGGCACGAGGCCCAGTCGTTCACCGGCAGCCAGGCCGGCGTCATCACCGACTCCGTCCACAACAAGGCGCGGATCATCGATGTCACCCCCGGGCGGATCAGGACCTCGATCGACGAGGGCAACATCGCCATCGTCGCCGGGTTCCAGGGCGTGAGCCAGGAGGGCAAGAACATCACCACGCTGGGCCGCGGCGGGTCGGACACGACCGCCGTCGCCCTCGCCGCCGCCCTCGACGCCGAGGTGTGCGAGATCTACACGGACGTGGACGGTGTCTTCACCGCCGACCCGCGTGTGGTGAAGAAGGCGCGGAAGATCGACTGGATCTCGTTCGAGGACATGCTGGAGCTCGCCAGCTCCGGGTCCAAGGTGCTCCTCCACCGCTGTGTGGAGTACGCACGCCGTTACAACATCCCGATCCACGTGCGCTCGTCCTTCAGCGGGCTCCAGGGCACGTGGGTCAGCAACGAATCACACGCCGAGCAAGGAGCCCGCAAGGTGGAGCAGGCCATCATCTCCGGTGTCGCGCACGACACCTCCGAGGCCAAGGTCACGGTCGTCGGCGTGCCGGACAAGCCGGGCGAGGCCGCCTCGATCTTCCGCGCGATCGCGGACGCCGAGGTCAACATCGACATGGTCGTGCAGAACGTGTCGGCCGCCTCGACGGGCCTGACCGACATCTCCTTCACCCTTCCGAAGGACGAGGGCCGCAAGGCCATCGACGCCCTGGAGAAGACGCGGTCGGCCATCGGCTTCGACTCCCTGCGCTACGACGACCAGATCGCGAAGATCTCCCTCGTCGGCGCCGGTATGAAGACCAACCCCGGTGTCACGGCGACCTTCTTCGAGGCGCTCAGCGACGCGGGCGTCAACATCGAGCTGATCTCGACCTCCGAGATCCGCATCTCGGTCGTCACGCGCGCCGATGACGTGAACGAGGCCGTGCGCGCCGTGCACACCGCCTTCGGCCTGGACTCCGACACGGACGAGGCCGTGGTCTATGGAGGCACCGGCCGATGAGCCGAAAGCCGACGCTCGCGGTCGTCGGAGCGACCGGGGCCGTCGGCACGGTCATGCTCCAGATCCTGTCGCAGCACGCCGACATCTGGGGCGAGATCCGACTCGTCGCCTCACCGCGCTCGGCCGGCCGCAAGCTGGCCGTGCGCGGTGCGCAGGTCGAGGTCCTCGCCCTGTCCGAGGAGGTCTTCGACGGCGTCGACGTCGCCCTGTTCGACGTGCCCGACGAGGTGGCCGCGCGATGGGCGCCGCTCGCCGCGTCCAAGGGCGTCGTCGTGGTCGACAACTCCGCGGCCTTCCGGATGGACCCGGACGTGCCGCTCGTCGTGCCCGAGGTCAATCCGCACGCCGCGCGCGTGCGGCCGCGCGGCATCGTCGCCAACCCCAACTGCACGACGCTCTCCATGATCGTGGCGGTCGGCGCGCTGCACGCCGAGTTCGGGCTGCGCGAGCTGATCGTCTCCTCGTACCAGGCCGTGAGCGGCGCCGGACGGGACGGCGTGGAGACGCTGCGCCGCCAGCTGAAGCTCGTGGCGGGCTCCGAGCTGGGCACCAGCCCCGGGGACGTACGCCGGGCCGTCGGCGACGACACGGGGCCCTTCCCGGAGCCCGTGGCGCTGAACGTCGTGCCGTGGGCCGGGACGCTGCGGGACGACGGCTGGTCGTCGGAGGAGATGAAGGTCCGGGACGAGTCGCGGAAGATCCTCGGACTGCCGGGGCTGCGCGTCGCCGCCACCTGCGTGCGCGTGCCCGTCATCACGACGCACTCCCTGACCGTCCACGCCCGCTTCGAGGACGAGGTCACGGTCGACCGCGCGCGCGAGATCCTCGCCACCGCGCCCGGCGTCGTGCTGTTCGACAACCCGGCCGCGGGGGAGTTCCCCACCCCCGCCGACGTGGTCGGGACCGATCCGACCTGGGTGGGCCGGGTGCGGCGCGCGCTGGACGACCCGACCGCGCTGGAGCTCTTCGTGTGCGGGGACAACCTGCGCAAGGGCGCCGCGCTGAACACCGCGCAGATCGCGGAGCTGGTGGCCGGGGAGTTCACCGCCGGCTGACTCGCGCCGGGCCCGACCGATCGGTATGCCGTCACGAACTGATCGGTATGCCGCCCCAGCGCGGGGGCGCCTGTGGGATCTGTGTAAGTTCTGTGTCCAACTCGGTGGCCAGGGCGCTTCGAACTGGATCATCTGCGCGTTCGAAGATTCGCGTCCGATCACTGCAACCGGCGACGGGGCGGGGGGCGTCTTTAGCGGTCGCCCTCTGGGCGGCCTGAGCGCCGCGAAAAACGGGGCATAGGGGAAGAGCTGGTACGCATGGGGGCATTTGATGCATCGTCACGAGCGGTGCCCGCGCGACTCGCCGCAAACGCGATGCCGGACGCGTACAACCCTGACGGGGGGAAGCGTGTCCAACAGGCGTGGCAGAGGTACTCGACTTCACAGCGGTACAGGCGAGAGGCGCGGCAGCGCTGCGTCCCCCTCGTCGTACCCGCGCGGCCGGTGGCATGCCGGTGATCGCGCCCATGCCCGCGGCGCGGCCCGCCCGCATTCCGTCGCAGCGTGAAGGCGCTGACGACACCATGACCATGACCGCGGGCACCACAGTCGACCATCTCACCGAGACCTACCGCGCCCACTACCGGTCGCTGCTCGGCCTCGCCGCGCTGCTCCTGGACGACACGGCGTCCTGCGAGGACGTGGTGCAGGAGGCGTTCATCCGCGTCCACTCCGCGCGCAAGCGGGTGCGGGACCCCGAGAAGACGCTCGCCTATCTGCGCCAGACCGTGGTGAACCTCTCGCGGTCCGCCCTTCGGCGGCGCATCCTCGGCCTGAAGCTGCTCTCCAAGCCGATGCCGGACATGGCGAGCGCGGAAGAGGGCGCGTACGACCTGCTGGAGCGCGACGAGCTGATCAAGGCGATGCGCGGCCTCCAGCGGCGCCAGCGCGAGGTCCTCGTGCTGCGCTACTTCGCCGACATGACCGAGGCGCAGGTAGCCGAGACCCTGGGCATATCGCTCGGTTCGGTGAAGGCGTACGGCTCGCGCGGCATCGCGGCCCTGAGGGTCGCCATGGGGGCGCCGGCATGAATGAGCGCAAGCGTGACGAGCAGGGCGGATCTGAGCGGCATGGCGGGAACGGAAACGTGAATCACGACCCCGAGGATGGACCGGATCGTGATCGTGGCGAGGGAATCGGCGCGGAGGGGGCTGGCGCCGGGGGGGTTGGTGCCGAGGGCGTCGATGCCGAAGGTGTCGGTGAGGGGGTAGCCGAGGGGGGCGCTTCTGGCGGTCCTGGTTCCGGCGATTCGGGCTCCGGCGGTTCGGGCTCTGGCGGTCTGGATTCCGGCGGCGTCGGTTCGGGCGGTCCGGATTCCGGTGAGCTCGCGCTGCGGCGGATGATGCGGCAGGCCGTTCAGGAGATCGAGCCGAGCGAGCGCTCCCTCGAACACCTGCGGCAGGCGGTGCCCGCCCGCAGGGCCCGCAAGCGGCAGGCCGTCGTCGGACTCGCCGCCGCCGCGCTCTTCATCGGCACCGCCGTCCCCGCCCTGGTGCACGTCACCAACTCCGGTGGCGGCTCGGACGACCGGCCCTCGATCGCGGGCAACAGCCAGGAGTCACAGGGCGGCTCCAGCCAGGGCAAGGGCCCCGACGAGCGACAGAAGGACTCCGACAAGAAGCCCGGCAAGTCCAAAGAGAAGGACAAGAAGGACAAGAAGGGCAAGAGGGGCGGCAAGGGGAAGGGTGGCACGGGCGGTGGCGGTACGGGATCACCCGACCCCGGCGCCTCCGAAGCCGCCACCTCGCCCGTCTGCTCCGCCGCCCAGCTCGGCGCCACCGGCAGCGCGGGCGCGCCGGACGTGGACAACAAGGTGTACGGCAGCTTCCGCGTCACCAACGTCTCCGACAGCAGCTGCACGGTCGAGGCCGCGGGCGCGGTCGGCGTCACGGCGCAGGGCGCGGCCGACCCCGTGAAGGTCACCGTGGTGGACCACACTGCGGGCGACGCCGCGGGTGCCCTGCCCGACCCCTCACTGGAGGCGAGCCCGCTCGTCCTGCAGCCCGGCGCGGCGTACGAGGTGCGGTTCGCCTGGGTGCCGTCGGAAGCGTGTCCGACGGACGGCGGCGAGCCCACGCCGAACCCCACGCCCACCGACGGCGGCGGCACCACGGAGGGCGGAACGCCCGACGGCACGGAGCCCCAGCTGGAGCGGACGGACGGTGGAGTGGCCGACGGCAGCGTCGTGGTGTCCCTGACCGCGGAGGCGGGCGCGCCCTCGGCGGGGGCGACGGTCACCAACGCGTGCGCGGGGACGGTCTACCGCACGGGGATCCTGCCGGCGTCTTAGGCGCCGGCCCCGGCGTCTGTTCTGGCTTCAGCTCCGGCTTCGGCTTCGGGCAGCAGGCCGAGGCGGGCGTCGCGGGCGAACTCCGCCTCGCGGCGGAAGAGGCGGAACCACATGAAGACCACGAAGCCCGCGAAGACGAACCACTCACCGGTGTAGCCGAGGTTCTGGAACGCCTTCAGGTCCAGGCCGGTGTTGCCCGGCGCGGTCGCCGGGACCGCCTTCATCCCGGAGTCGCCCTTGTCGAGGGTGACCCAGGCGTCGTACACGTCGTCGCGTACGAGATTGACGAGCGAGGCCGAGCTGATCGCGCCCAGCTGGCCCTGGGGGAGGCCGCCGGCGGCGCTGACCCCGTTGGAGCCGGGGCTCTCGGAGGCCTGTAGGGCGCCCGTGACCGTGACCTCGCCCGTGGGGGCGGCCGGGGCCTTCGCGGTGCTCGCGTCGCCGGGGAGCCAGCCGCGGACCACGGGCAGTGACTTGCCGGTGTCGGTGCGCAGCAGAGTCAGTACGTAGAAGCCGCGCTTCTCGTCCAACTCCCTGTCCGGGACAAGGAGTTGCTTGCCGTACCGGCCGGTGGCCGTGGTCTGCTCGCCCGAGGTCTCCTGGTCGACGGGCAGCAGCGAAGCGAGGGGCTTGGCCTTGGCCTGGCGGCCGTGGGCGCCGTGCTCCTCGGCCTGTTCCCTGGCCTGTTCCTTGGCGGACTCGTGGTCCTGTACGCGGTCCTCGAAGCGGCTGAGCTGCCAGGAGCCCATGAAGATGCAGAAGGGGATGGCCAGCGCGACGAAGACGTTGATCCCCCACCATCGGGGCGTCAGCAGAAACCGGTACACACCTCCACGGTACGGGGCCCCTGCGGGGTGCTGAGCCGTGGGGTGCCGCGAGCCCCCGTCGCTCCGCGACGGTCCACCCCCCTTCGCGCACCCCCCCGTCGCGCCGCGACGGTTCTTCCGCCCACCCGCCCTACCTCGCCCCTTCGACGCGGGGCAAACGGGTGGGTGGGTGAGAAAGATTCCGCCGCGAAGCGGCGGTCTGGGCCGCTCCAGAAGCCGCCCGCAGAGCCCGCCGGCAGGGCAACCCGCTCAAGCCCCGCCCCCGGGGAGATGCCGGGCCGCGAAGTCCAGCTCCAGGGCCACCTGCTTGATGCGCTCGTCCACGACGAGTGACCCATGGCCCGCGTCATAGCGGTAGACCTCGTGCGCCGCGCCCCGCGCGGCCAGTCGGTCCACGTAGTTGTCGACCTGGCGGATCGGGCAGCGCGGGTCGTTGACGCCTGCCGAGATGTAGACGGGAGCCTTGACCTGGTCGACGTACGTGAGGGGGGACGACGCGGTGAAGCGGTCTGGGACCTCCTCCGGCGTGCCGCCCAGCAGCGTGCGGTCCAGTGCCTTGAGGGCTTCCATCTCGTCGTGGTACGCCGTCACGTAGTCCGCGACGGGCACCGCCGCCAGGCCCACCGCCCAGGAGTCCGGCTGCGTGCCGAGGCCGAGGAGGGTGAGGTAGCCGCCCCAGGAGCCGCCCGCGAGGACCAGGCGGGCGGGGTCGGCGAGGCCCGATGTGACCGCCCATTCACGGACCGCCGCGATGTCCTCCAGTTCGATGAGGCCCACGCGGTGCTTGAGGGCGTCCGTCCACTCTCGGCCGTACCCGGTGGAGCCCCGGTAGTTGACCCGGACCACCGCGTACCCGTGGTCGACCCAGGCCGCCGGGCCCGCCGCGAAGGAGTCGCTGTCGTGCCAGGCGGGCCCGCCGTGCACCTCGAAGACGGTGGGAAGCGGCCCCCAGGCGCCCGCGGGCTTCTGCACGAGGGCGTGGATGCGGCCGCCCGGCCCGTCCACCCACACGTCCTGGACCGGGACGGACTTCGGCGCCTTCATGCCGGGCGGGTCCAGGACCACGCCGCCCGAGGTGGAGCGCACCACCGGCGGCTCGGCCGCCGACGACCACATGAACTCCACGGTGCCGTCGGGGCGGGCCGTGGCCCCCGACACAGATCCCGCGGGCGTCTCGATGCGGACCAGCTCCCGCGAGGCGAGGTCGTAGCGGAACAGCTCGCCCCGCGCCTCGAAGCCGTGCGCGATCAGCAGCGCGGAGCCGTCCGGATACCACTCGGCGCTCACGTCACCCGGCAGGCCGAGCGCGAGGTCGCTCTCCTCGCCGGACGCGACGTCCCACACCATCGGCTCCCAGCGGCCGCGCCGCTGGTGGGCGACGAGCAGACGCGTGTCCCCGTCGATCGGTGCGAAGCCGAGAACCTCAAGGCCCAGCTCGACCGTGCCGCCCTTGGTGTCGTCCAGCTCGGCGACCGTCGAGCCGTCGGGCCTGATCACGCGGAGCGCGGAGTGCATCGCGTCGCCCTGCTCCGTGTGCTCGACGGCGATCAGCGTGCCGTCGTGGGAGAGGTCGCCGACGCCCGCGGACTCCCGGTGGCGGTACACCTCCACCGGGTCGGAGGCATCGGGACGTACGACATGGATCGTCGAGCCGTCCTCGTCCGTGGAGCGGCCGACGACCACCGTCCCGCCGTCCCTGCCGAGCGCGAGCCCCGCCGGGTAGGAGCCCTCCAGGCCCGGCACCGCGGGCTCGTCCTCGCCCCCGGCGAAGGGCTGGCGTATCCATACGCCGAACTCGTCGCCGTCCTTGTCGTTGAACCACCAGATCCACTCGCCGTCGGGCGTCAGCACACCGTCCGTCGTGCCGTTCGGCCGGTCGGTGACCTGGCGCTGGGTGCCTGTCGTCCTGTCCCATGCGTACAGCTCGTACGTCCCCGTCGCGTTCGACACGAACAGGGAGCGCTGCGGCGCGTCCTCCGCCCAGTCCGGCAGCGACACCCGTGGTGCCCTGAACCGCTTCTCCCAGTCCGGCATCTCCGGCATCCCCGGCATGGACTTCGACCCCGTGGCCTTCTCGGCACCCGTCTCGCTCATGCCCCCCATAGTGCCCGCCGCCGCCGACAATCCGCTGGCGAGGGTCCCCACCCTGTGGATAACTTCTCGACCATGTACTCACCGACCCCCGCCGACTGGCGCGAGACCAACAGAAAGCGCTGGGACGAGCGCGTCCCGATCCACCTCGCCAGCGACTTCTACGACGTCGCCTCCTTCCGCGCGGGCAAGGACGCCCTGCGCGACTTCGAGCGCGCGGAAGTGGGCGACGTACGCGGAAAGTCTCTGCTGCACCTCCAGTGCCACGTCGGCATGGACACGCTCTCCTGGGCCCGGCACGGCGCCGCCCGCGTGGTCGGCCTCGACTTCTCCGAGCGCGCCGTCGAGGCGGCCCGAGAGCTCGCGGCCGAGCTGGGCCTCGCCCCGGAGCGGGCCGCCTTCGTGGCCGCCGACGTGTACGACGCGGCTCAGGCGGTGCCCGACACCGCGTACGACATCGTCTACACCGGAGTGGGCGCGCTCTGCTGGCTGCCCGACATCCAGCGCTGGGCCGAGACCGCCGCCTCGCTCGTGGCGCCCGGCGGTTTTCTCTACGTCGCCGAGTTCCATCCCCTCACCGACATCCTGGACGACGCCACGGGCAGCCGCCTGGAGCACGACTACTTCGCGCGCGACGCGTGGGTCGAGGAGGACTCCGGTGGATACGTGGACACCACCACGCCCACCGTCCACAACCGCTCCGTCGAGTGGCAGCACCCCATCGGCGAGGTCGTCTCCGCGCTCGCCGCGGCGGGCCTGCGCATCGACTTCCTGCGCGAGCACGACATGACCCTCTTCCCGCGCTTCGGCGCGCTGGAGGTCCGCGACGGCGCCTACCGCTTCCCTGCGGACCGCCCCCGCGTCCCGCTCATGTACTCCCTGAAGGCGACCAAGGTCTGACGGCTGTCCGCGGAGACGCTCAGGGCAGTGGTGAAGGTGGGCGCAGCCACCCCTCCCGGCCCGGGTCGAACTCGCCCAGCTTCGCCCAGTCCCAGGCCCGCAGCACGTCCCGCCCCTGATCGTCGTCCCGTTTGATGACGGCGACGACGACATCGGCGATGTGCCGGGTGAGGAGCAGCGTCCGCAGTCGGGTGGCGACGCCTGTCCTGCGGTGGGCGGGCACCACCATCAGCTCGCTCAGCAGGAACACCCGCCCCGAAACGGTCTGCTCCTCGATCCCGGCCGGCAGGATGCCGCGAAACCCCTCCCACCACTCACCGGTGGGCGCGGCGCGGTAGCCGTAGAGGCAGCCGGCCAGGCCCCCCGAGTCGGCGACGACCATGTCGAAGTCGGGCTGCTGGACGTCGTGTTCGAAGCGCCGCAGAAAGCCCTGCCGGTCGCGGTACTCGTCGCCGGCCATGCCCTGATAGGCCTCTACGTAGAGGTTGGCGACGGATTCCCGCTGCTGCTCCGCCTGCCAACGGCTCAGCCGCCGCAAGAACACCTCTGCCATGCACGCCTCCCACCCCGCCCCCACTGGGGACGACTCCCCCTGCATTCCGGACTCCGCATCGTGACAGTACGGAACGCCCAGCGGAACGGGGCGTCAAGGATCAGCGCGCGGGATAGGCGTTGCCCGTCCCGTCGCAGCGCAGATCCCACGTCCCCTTGCCCTTGCTCTCGCCGTCGAGGTCCGGTTCGTGCACGCGTACGAGGACGTCGGCCGGCGTCTTGCCGCCGGGGATCGCGTCGGCGTTGGCGGCCGTGCACGCCAACTGGCTCACCGCGGTGTGGTCCAACTGGGCGATGACCACGGGAAGGTGGAGATCGACGGCGCCCCGCGCGGGCAGCGCGGTCACCCGGCCGCGCAGCTCCTCCGGGACCAGACTGGCGAGCCCGCGCTCCCGCTCCGCGTCGGTCGGCCCCGCGAGGAGCAGGTCGACGGCCTGCTGCGGTCCGACCGGGGTGCCGGACCTGCGGGACACGAACTGCATGCCCCATGGGCCGAGGAAGTCCAGTCTGGCGTCGTACGCGCGCGTGCCGGGCCGCACCGCGCCGGTCGCCGCCGCGCCCGCCGGGACGGGGCCGGTCGCGGACACCCCACAGCCGCTGACCGCGAGCACCAGGGTGAGCAGGGCGGACAGGGAGAGCAGCAGCCTCTTCACGCGTCCTCCGTAGAGCGCTCCGCAGAGCACTCCGTGTCGATCTCTGTGTCGATCTCTGTGGGTAGCTCTGTGGCCTGCCGCAGCGGCACGCGCAGGGTGAACACGGCGCCCGTGCCGGACGGCGAGTCGGCGGCGGCGAGCGTGCCGTGATGCAGGCGTACGTTCTCCATGGCGATCGCGAGTCCGAGGCCGCTGCCCTCGGAGCGGGTGCGGGCCGCGTCGGCCTTGTAGAAGCGGTCGAAGACCTGGGGCAGGACATCGGCGGGGATGCCGGGGCCGCGGTCGGCGACCTCGACGACGAGGGTGCCCCCATCGTCGTACGCCCGTACGAGCACCGGTTCGCCACCGTGCCGCAGCGCGTTGCCGACGAGGTTGGCGACGATCACGTCGAAGCGGCGTGGGTCGAGCGACGCCCGCAGCGCGTCAGGGAGTTCGGTGGTGACGCGGTCCTGCCAGCCACGCAGCTGGAGCGTCTTGTGGACGGCCTCCGCGACATCGAGGCCGTCGAGATGGAGGGCGGCGGCGCCCGCGTCGAAGCGGGAGATCTCCATCAGGTCCTCGACCATGCGGGCGAGTTTGCGTGTCTCGCCGCTGATGAGGCGCACCGCGTCGGCCGTCTCCGGGGGCAGCTGTCCGGAGTCCGCGTCCTCGTCGAGGACTTCGGTGACGGCGGTCATCGCGGCCAGCGGTGTACGTAGTTCATGGGAGACGTCGGCGGCGAAGCGGCGTGCGTTCGCCTCCATGCGGCGCAGTTCGGCGTCGTCCTTCTCCAGGGCGCCCGCCATGGTGTTGAACGTACGGCTCAGATCGGCGAGTTCGTCGTGCCCGGTGACATCGAGGCGAGTGTCGAGGGCGCCGGAGGAGAGCCGTTCGGCGGCCGTACGCAGTTGGCGCACCGGTCGCAGGACTCGGCGGGCGGCGAAGAGCGCGGGCACGACGGCGAGGGCGAGCGCGGGAACGGCCCCCGCCTGCGCCGCGGTGACGAGCGCCGAGATGTCGGCCTTCTCGTCCTTGAGGGAGAAGGTGACGTAGACGGTGAGCCCGGAGGCCGTACCGCGCTCCTGGCCACTCCGCTCGTCGCTGAAGTCCAGGGGCAGGCCGATGGTCAGCCACGGCTCGCCACCCCGGTCCAGACGCTGATGGACGGCGGCGTTCCGCTCGCGTACGGCCTCGCGCAGCTCCCCGGGGACCCGCGGCGGCTCGTCGCCCTTGGCGGTCACCGGCGGCCCGTCCTTGTACGCGGCCGCGGCCCGCCAGCCGCGGGAGCCGCCCGCACGGTCGAGCTGCAGGGCGAGGTCGCGGAGGTTGCGCGAGGTGGGCGGGAAGGGCACGTCCGGCGCGAGCGAGTCGAGCTGCGCGCGCAGGTCGTGCACGGCGGAGTCCTGGGTGCGGTCCAGGATGGCGTCGCGGGCCTGGCGGAAGGTGAGGGCCGCGGTGATGAGGGCGCTGATCGCGGAGACGACGAGGAAGGCGACGAGCAGCCGGGTGCGCAGTCCGCCGCGCGGCCGCAGGGCTTTCGCGACAGGCCGCAGGGCTTTCGCGACACGCCGCGGGCCCGCTCTCACAGCGGCCCGAACCGGTAGCCGAAGCCCCGCACCGTCTGGACGTACACAGGATGGCGCGGGTCGTCCTCGACCTTGCCGCGCAACCGCATCACGCACGCGTCGACCAGCCGCGCGTCACCGTAGAAGCTGTGCTCCCAGACCTGTTCGAGGAGCTGCTGGCGGCTGAAGACCTGCCCGGGGGCCGCGCAGAGGAACAGCAGGAGTTTCAGCTCGCTCGGTGCGAGAACGAGTTCGCGGTCTTCCTTGAAGACGCGCAACGCCACCCGGTCGACGGTGAGCGCCCCGTGGGCCTCGGTCCGAGCGGCCTCGGTGATCTCGGCGCCGCCCCCTTCAGAGGCCTCGCGCGGTACGACGCGCCGCAGCACCGCCCGCATCCGCGCTTCGAGCACCTCGCCGCTCGCGGGCTTGACCACGTAGTCGTCGGCGCCCGCCTCCAGACCTACGACCATGTCGACGTCGTCGCCGCGCGCGGAGAGGATGATGATCGGGACCTGCCGGGTCTCCCGGATGCGACGGCACACCTCAAGACCGCTCATCCCGGGCAGCATCAGGTCGAGCAGCACGAGGTCGGGCCGGAAGCGCTCCATGGCGAAGAGCCCGGACTCGCCGCTGCCGGCGGCCTCGATCTCGTGCCCGCGCCGCCGCAGCGCCAGGGTCACGCCCTTCTGCACGGCCGGGTCGTCCTCGATGAGCAGTACGCGAGTCACGTACGAGAGGCTACGTCTGCTTTGTGATGAATCGATGACCGTCGGCCCGAAGATCATTCCCAGTTCCGGATACGCGCGGAAGATATTCCGCCATGACGGCTCCGTTTCGTTGCCGACAACTCCCGTCCTACTCGCATTCGAGTGAACTTCCCCGGGAGGCCAATGCCTTGGTTTCCTCCTCTCCCGTCACTCGTTGAGCAGGGCTCAGGTCACGGTGCGGGAACAGGAACTCCCCGCTCGGCCGCGGCCGCGGCCGTCGTTCAGGCGTGGCACGAAGAAGGGAAAAGCTGTGAAGCTGAAGAAGAGCGCGACCCTCGTCACCGGTGCTGTCATGGTCCTGGGCATGGGCTCTCCGGCGTTCGCGGACGCCGGGGCGAAAGGCGCGTCCGTCGGCTCCGAGGGCGTCGCCTCCGGCAACGTCGTCCAGGTTCCCGTCCACGTTCCGGTAAACGTCTGCGGCAACACCGTGAACGTCGTCGCTCTCCTGAACCCGGCGGCCGGCAACAAGTGCGTCAACGCCTGATGTAGGACCCGGCTGTTCCGGCGTCTTCGCCGGCCCGGCAGCCTTCCGGCTGTGGGGGCCGGTTCCCATCGCATCGCACAGAGAAAGACCAGTAGATTGCGACAGGTCCTAAGCAAAGGAATGCTCTCCGCCGCGGCCGCCACGAGCATCCTGTCCCTGTCCAGTGTCTCCGCGTTCGCCACTTCCGAGGCGAATGGGCAGACCCAGGACTCGTCCGGCATCCTGTCGGGCAACACCGTGCAAGCGCCGGTGGAAGTACCGGTCAACGTCTGCGGCAACTCGGTGAACGCCGTCGGAGCCGCCAACCCGGCGGCCGACAACAGCTGCGGCAACTCCTCCGCACCCGCCGAGCACCACCCCGGCCCCTCGCACCGGCCGTCGGGTCCGGCGGCGACGGAGCGAGCCGAACACCGCACCACCGGTACCACCCGCACCAGCGGTGCCAGTGCGCACGGTGAAGCGGTCCGCTCGTCAGGGGCGCTGTCCGGCAACAACGTGATGGCCCCCGTCAAGGTCCCGGTCAACGTCTGCGGCAACCACGTGGGCGTCGTGTCCATCGCCTCGGGCGCCATGGGCGGCGACTGCGTCAATGGGGACCAGCGGTACGCCGATACCCCGCCGGGCCACGCCACCAAGCCGGGCCCGGGCCCCGGGCCCCGGCCGCGGCCCCGGACCGAGTCCGGCCCCCATGCCGCCCACGAGGTGTCGACGTCCAAGGCGTCCAAGGCGTCCAAGGCGTCCGCGGATTCCAAGGCGTCCGAGGCGTTCAAGGCGTCCAAGGCGTCCAAGACGCCCGAGCCGCCGAAGCACGAGCCGCAGACGACCCGGTCCGACGACCCGGTCGGCGAGGCCGCTCCCGGGGCGCAGTTGGCCGCCACGGGCATGGACGCGGCGCTGCTGGGAGCGGCGGCCGGGAGCGCCGGGCTGCTGCTCGGCGGCGCGATCCTCTACCGCCGGAGGTTCGCCACGTCGCCCCGCCGCTAGGTCGTCCCGCCGCCCCGCCGCCAGGCCGGCCTGTCACGAGGCCGGCCCGACGCCGGCGGCACATCCCCGCGAGCACCATCAGTCGAGCCCCGCTGCCTGCCAGGCAGCGGGGCTCGACATGGCAGACGCCGGCAGGGAAGTCTGGACGCGAGCGCTTCCCTGCCGACGCGCGAGGTGGGGCGGCCGGCCCGTTGGGGGTGTCGCTCGCCCACGGCATGGATGCCGACGGCTGGAAGGGAGGCGACCCGGCCTGTCCCGTGCAGCACCTCCAGTGCACCACCTGACGGCTCGCGCGGAACGTGACCTTCACCCGTTCGCCCGCCGCGTCACTCAGAAGAGCGGCCGGGGATTGGTGGCCCGGCTTCGGTGGACCATCGCATACACGGAAGCCGGGCCCGGTGCCGTCTCCGCGTCACCTGAGGCGAGCGTAGGGGCCGAGGGCCGCGGGCAGGCGTGCCACGCCTCGCGGGGGCCGCGGTTCCACCCGATCAGCGCGGTCGTACGTCGGTGACGGCTCGCTCCCTGGACGCCTGGCCGGGGACCACGGCGGGGGTGCGCTCCTGCGGCCGACTGCTGAAGCTGAAGGGGAAGGCCATCAGGACCTTCCGGGCCCGCCGTCTGAGGGTGAAGGCCATCAGGACCTTCCGCGCCCGCCGCCCGAGGGTGAAGGCCATCAGGGCCCGCCGCGCCCGGCGCCTGAAGGCGAAGACCGCCAGGGCCCTCCGCGCCCGGCGGGCCATGCCGTCCCACAGCCGCCGCGTCACACGGCGGAGCCACAGGCGGCGCAGGGCCGCCCCGGGGCCGGGGTCGTCGCCCGCGTGCCAGGCGAACTCGACGGGCGGTGAGGGATCGCGCCGACCGGGGCGGGGCAGCAGGCGCAGCGCGGTCAGCGGGGCGTAGTTCTCCACGACGAAGGTGCGTCCCTCAAGGGGGTGCGGGGCGGGGACGGGCCGGTACGTGAGGTCCAGGTGCAGCGCGCGCACCACGTCCGTGCCCGCGCCGTCGGCGAAGAGGCGGAACTGGGCCCCCGGGCGCGGGTTGAAGTCGATGAGGTGGAAGTCGCCGGTCACGGCGTCCCTGCGGAAGTCCAGGTCGAAGATTCCCCGGTAGTCGAGGGACGCGATCAACCGCTCGGTCACGGACCACAGTTCGGGGTTCGCGGTCCATTCGCCGCTCACCGTCAGGCCTGCCGAGCGCGGCCAGGAGCGGTGCTTGACGCCCGTACCGCCGCCGCGTACGACGCCGTCCTGGCCGACGCAGCCGTGGGCGAACCAGTCCGCGTCCCGGGCGCCCGGCACGAAGGCCTGCAGCAGCAGCCGGCTGCCGGCCTCGGTACGGCGCTCGAAGAGGGCCGCCGCCTCGTGCGGGGAGCCGATCAGGATGGTGCTGCGCAGCCCCGCGCCGTGCGGGAGCAGCCAGGGGCGGCTCCACTTCGCCACGACGGGGACGCCGAGCCGGGCCACGGCGCTGACGGCGTCGGCGGCGGAATCCGGCGTCAGCGTCACCGGGTGCGCCACGCCCGCCCGCGCGCAGACCTGCGCCAGGGCGGCCTTGTCCGCGACGCGCTCGGCCGTGCCGCCCGTGGAGCGGGGCAGCAGGAAACGGTCGCGCAGCCGCGTGTGCAGGGCGCTGACCGCGAGGGCGCCGGCGTCGTCCAGGGGGATCAGCACGGCCGGCGCCGCGAGGTGGCGCGTGACGCGGTGCAGCGCGGCGGCCACCTCGTCGAGCGGCGCCCCGGGGGCGGGCGGCGGGTACAGCCGGTGCAGATGCCGGGAGTGTCTGACGGGGCTGCCGTGGTCGTCCGCCACCAGGTGCACCTGCACCCCCGCGCGCCCCAGGGAGCGCACGGCGCCCAGCGTCCCGTGGTGGAAGGGATTGCGGTCGGTCCTCAAAAGAACCGCGGGAATTCGTGTGTCCAGAGGAGGCAAGGTCGCCCTCACTGCTCGATCGTCCATATGGGCGATGTGACGGATCGCGGGATTAGAAACTCGATTGGCGCAATAGAAATAAATATGACGAGGTGTCAGTGGGCGGCGGCGGAAGAAGAGGAAGAGGAGCGGTTATGGATTCGGGTGCATGGCGTCGGCGGCACGGAAAACGTCTCTCCTTCGTCGGTTTCGGTGTCGGGGTCGTTTCGGCGGTGGCTCTCGCCGCAGTGCCGGGGTATGCGACGGGGATCGTGCGCGACGGTGAACCGCCGGGGGGCACTCCGCAGGCACCTGGTGCTCCTGCGGCTTCCCCGGCCCCTGCGGCACCCGCGGCTTCCGTGGTCCCCGTGCCTCCCGTGGCCCCGCTGGCCTCGGTCGGCCCGGTCGCGCCCGCGGACCCGGCGGCTCCCGTCTCCGCCCCGGAGAAGGCGCCCGCCTTTGGCGCGTATCTCGACTACGGCCCTCGCGGGGTGCGGCGCATCAGCGAGCTGAGCGAGTGGCTGGGCGGGGCCGAGCTCCGGGTCGGGCACACCTACCTCCCCGGCGACCTGTGGAGCAATATCGAGGGCGCCCCCGGCTTCCTGGCGGACTGGGCGCAGTGGCGCAAGGAGAAGGCCGACAGGCTCTTCGTCCTCAATGTGCCGATGCTCGAACGGAACGAGGAGGGGGTCGATGACGGCGACGTCGCGGGCATGCTGCGGCGGGGCGCCGCCGGTGACTTCGACCGGCACTTCCGCGTGCTCGCCGAACGCCTGGTCGACCTGGGCGTGCCCGACACGGTGGTCGTGCTGGGCTGGGAGATGAACGGCACGACCTACACCCATCGCTGTGGCCCGGACCCGGAGTCCTGGAAGAGGTACTGGAGCAGGATCGTCACCACGATGCGTTCGGTGGCCGGACAGAAGTTTCAGTTCGACTTCACGCCCAGCAGAGGGCGCGACGCCATTCCCTGGACTCGGTGCTATCCAGGTGACGATGTCGTCGACATCATCGGCATGGACTCGTACGACCAGCCGCGCGGAATGTCATTCGACGAGCAGGTCGCGGAGCCGTACGGGCTCCAAAAGCACGTCGGTTTCGCGGCTGCGCACAAGAAACCCATTTCTTATCCCGAATGGGGTCTGTTCCGCAACGGCGACAACGAAGAATACATGCGCGGCATGCTGAAATGGATGGACGAGAAGAAGCCGCTGTACAACACGGTCACCGACTACTGCCCGCACGGTGTCTGGCAGTGCAAGGAGAATCCCGAGTCGTCCGAGGTCTACCGCGATCTGCTCTCCGGGCGCGGCGGCGACACCCCGGCCGTGCCGACCGAACCGGTGAAGCCGCCCCGGCCGGTGGACCCGCCCGACTGCACGCCGCTGCACCTCGGCGACTGGATCGAGAGCTGGCTCGGCGAGGAGCCGTGCCTGCCGTTCGACTGGTGGCAGGACGAGTGACACCCCTGAACCCACCGCACGCCGCGGTGGCGCGGCCCCTCACGACGGGGCCCCGCCACCGCGGCCCGCCTCCCGCTCCTCACGGCGTGCCTCCCGCTCCCGCAGCCGCTCCTTCGCCCACCGCCGGGCCGACGCGTCCCAGACCGCCGCGGACAGCAGGGGGGCCGTGCGCCCGCGCGCCAGCAGGAAGCGCTGGTTGGTGACCGGCTCGGGGCGCCAGTGGTGCTTGTACGGCTCGTTGCCGCGCAGCAGGCTCAGCGCGCGCCGCTGTTCGCCGCCCGTGTGGCGGGTGCACGCGTCCAGGAGCATCGTGGCCACGTCCACCTTGCGCTCCCGCAGCCGGGGATGGGCGCCGTACAGATAGCCGCCGGCCAGCGTGCCCGACAGGAGCGTCAGGTCGGCGGCCAGCACCTCGCCGTCGAGGCGGAACTCGGTCACCACCGCCTCGCCGGCCGCGACCATCGGCCGCATCGAGCGCAGCAGGTGTTCGCGGAAGCGAGGCCGCAGATGCTCCGAGGTCACCTTGCGGCCGCTCCACTGCAACTGGTGCAGGCGCAGCAGGGTCCGCAGCGAGGCCTCCACCTCGTCGGCGGGCACGATGCGGCTCTCCACCCCCAGCTTCGACAGCTTGCGCATCTTGGCCCGGGTGCGCTGGGCCCGCGGCGTCGGCAGGCGCTGGAGCAGCTCCTCCATGGGCAGTGCGGGCAGCTCCAGGCAGGGCGAGTCGGGCAGCGCCCGCTTCGGTCCGGGCCACCGTTCGTGGACGTCCTCCACGCAGGCGCCCGGCCGGACCTCCCCGAAGTCGATCAGCGCGGTCGCGGCCAGCTCGGAGAGCCCCGCCACCAGTGCCTCGGTCCCGGCCCGGCGCGCGGCGCCGTCCACCAGTACGTCCGTGAAGTCGGAGATCGCGCCGCCGAGCGGCTTCAGCGCCGGAAGCGGACGGCGCACCCGCATCAGCGGGGCCGCGGCGATCAGCCGGTCGCCCTCGCGGACCAGGAGCACCCGCAACCGCCCGCGCCGCCCGTAGGACCGCCACCAGGAGGAGAGCCACGCGTGGCTCTGGAAGGGCGTCGCCGACTCGCAGGACCGGTACAGCCGCCCCCACGGCCCGGCGAGCGCCTCGAACTCGCCCTCGTCCACGCACAGCCGGGTGCTCAGGCAGGTGTTCACGAGGCCCATGCCCGTCGCCGTGCTCATGGCGCGCTCCGGACCATGGCGGACGCGGGACCCGGGACCGACGCCCCGGCGGCCGCCTCCGTACGCCCCCGGGGACGTACCAGGAGGGCGAGCCCGCCGAGCAGCCCACCGGCGCACCCGCCGACCAGGGACGTCACCCCGGCGGAGAGCGAGGACGGGGCGGAGGGCTCCAGCGCCCGGGAGAACTGCAGCAGTTTGACCTGGGTGCTGCCCTTGGAGTGGTTGGCGCTCGTGGCGAGCGAGCGGGCCACCGCGTCGGCGGTGACGGCGGCGGACGCGGGCTTCTCCGCCGACGCCGAGACCGCGATCATCGGCGCGTCGGGGGAGGTGGCCACCTTGACGCTGTCCCGCAGCTCCGTGGCCGACACGCCCGCCGCCACCTGCGCGTCGCCCAGCACGGCCAGCTGCGTCGCCACCCGGCCGTACGCCTGGGCGAACCCGAGCGCCGTGGCGGGATCCGACTTCCCCTGCGGTACGGCGACGACGTAACTCGTGGCGGTGTACTGCTCCGTCTGCACCGCGCCGTACCCGGCGCCGGTCAGAAGACCGAGGGCCGCGCAGGCGGGCAGGGGCCACCAGCGGGGCAGCGGCGTGAGGCGGGCGCGCAGGGCGGTGGCACGCCGCGCGAGGCCGGCGCGCACGGTGGCGGCACGCCGCGCGAGGCCGGCGCGCAGGGCGGCGGCACGCGAGCACTCGTTCGTGGAGTCAGTGGAGTCCGTGGAGTCCGTGGAGTCGCTCATCGAGGTTTCACCTCCAGGGTCGAGCCGGGGGCGACCGACGCGTAGACGCGCATCAGCCGTCCGGCGCTGCGGGTGATGCTGTAGTGCCGCACCGCTGCCGGTGCCGGGCGGCGCGGGGGGACGGCGCCGCGCAGGCCGTGGAGGGACCGCGCGAAGGAGTCCGGATCGCTCGGGCAGTACGAGGCGTTCGCCCGCCCGTCGGCCGGGAGGTCGTCGACGGCGGGGCAGGACGCGTAGAGCACGGGAAGCCCGCAGGCCAGGCCCTCCACGAGCGCGAGCCCGAAGGCCTCCTCGGGGGAGGGGGAGGCGAGGGCGTCCATGGCGGACAGGAGCGAGGGCAGGCCCGGGACGCCGTCGGCGCCGCCGCTCTCCTCGTGGGCGGCCTCACCGGCGAACCGCACCCGCCCGGCCAGGCCGAGCCGGTGGGCCAGCCGCCGCAGCTCCGGCTCCTCGGGACCGGCGCCGACCAGCAGGACGGCGATGTCCTCGGGGAGTCGAGCGGCCGCGTGCAGGAGTACGTCGAAACGCTTGCCGCCGGCCAGCCGGCCCACGCCGCCGACGACGAACGACGAGTCGGGCAGCTCCAGCCGCCGCCGGGTCCTGGCGCGGGCGGCCGGGTCGTACCGGAAGCGCTCCACGTCGATGCCGTTCGGCACCACCCGGATGCGCTGCCGGGGCACCCCCCACCGGGACAGCCGCCGCTGGACGGCGGGGGAGACGGCGACCGTCATCCGCCCCAGCCGCTCCCCGGCGAGGTACAGCGCGCGGACCCCGGCGGTCAGCGGTCTGCCCTCCATCTGCGAGTCGCCCAGGGAGTGTTCCGTGGCCACCACCGCGCGCACCCCCGCCATGCGGGCCGCGATACGCCCGTACAGGCAGGCCCGGTAGAGGTGGGTGTGGACGGCGTCGTACCGGCCCGCCTTGATGATCCGGGCCAGCCGGGGCAGCGCCGCGACATCGCGGTTGCCGGACATGCCGAGGTCGGCCACGCGCGTACCGTCGGCGACGATGCCCCGGGCCACGGTGCCCGCGTGGGTCAGCGTGACCACGTCGCAGTGGGCGGGCAAGTGGCGCAGCAGCAGGCGTAGTTGCAGCTCGGCGCCGCCCACGCCGAGGCCGGTGATGATGTGCAGGACCCTCATTCGGTCACCGCCGAGCGGTCCAGGACGCGGCGCCTGAGCCGGTTCGTCCACAGCTTCAGCCGCAGGCGCGGGGCCGTGTCGTTCTGGCCGATGTGCACCCGGGGCAGCGCGAAGGGTCCGCAGAGGGGGCCGGGGGCGATCGCGCAGGCGTAGCGGTATCCGGCCTCCCGTACGGCGGACATCACCCGCTCGTCGACGTGGCCGTAGGGGTGGCAGAAGCCCTGCGCCTCGACGCCGGTGAGGTCGGTCAGCGCCGCCCGGCTGCCGCTGACCTCGCGGCGCAGCAGCCGGTCGTCGGCCGTGGTCAGGTCGACGTGGGTCAGTCCGTGCGAGGCGATCTCCATGCCGCACTTGGCGGCGCGGCGGATGCCGTCGGCGTCCAGGAGCGGCTTGCGGGGGCCCAGCGGGTCCCAGGCGTTGTCGCCGTCGAGGCGGCCCGGCAGGACGAACACGGTGGCGGTGCAGTCGTGGCGCCGCAGCAGCGGGATCGCCTCGTCGACGAAGTCGCGGTAGCCGTCGTCGAAGGTGAGCCCCACCAGGTTCCGCTCCTGGCCGCGCGCGCACGCGTCCAGGAGGTGCCGCATCGACACGCCGCGCAGGCCCTGGCTCCGCAGCCACCGCAGCTGGGCGTCGAGGCGGTCGGGGGACACGGTGACGCGGTACGGGTCGTCGAAGGGGTCCGCGACGGAGTGGTACATCGCGATCCAGGCGGGGACTCCGGGCGCCTTGGGCCGCAGGAAGGGCTCGTCGGCGGTGGGGAGGGAGGAGGGGGAGGAGGGGGCGGAGGGGCCGGACGGGGTGAGGTCAACGGACATGACGCAGCTTTCCTGTGACGGAGCGGAGGGCGGACGGCCAGGGCTGCGCGCCCAGAAGCAGGCCGAGCAGTACGAAGGAGACGGTGACCACCGCGCAGCCCGCCAGGGCGGCGAGGGCGGGCTGTCCCACCCGCCCCGCGCACAGGGCGCCGAGCACCGTCGCGCCCCCGGCGGCGAGCGTCAGGCGGCCCAGCTGCCCGGCGACCTTCCGCGTCCTGATGGGCACGGTGCGCGGGCCCGTCCCGCGCAGCAGGAGCAGCGCGGTGACGCAGATGCCGGTGGCGTTCGCGGCGGCGAGGCCGTGGACGCCCCAGGTGCCGACGCTCAGGAAACCGATCCCCCCGGTCATGACGATGCCGATGGACATCGCGAAGAACGGGATCCAGGTGGTCCTGGCGACGGAGAAGTGGGCGCGGGCGAGCGCGCCGACCAGCGTGTGGCCCAGCAGGCCCAGCGCGTAGACGCGCATCACGGACGCGGTGGTGGCGCTGTCCCGGGCGGTGAAGGCGCCGCGCTGGAAGAGGAGTTCGATGAGCGCGGGCGCGGTGGCGACGACCGCGGCCGCGCCGAGCAGCACCATGCAGCCCGCGAGGACGAGGTCGCGTTCGACGCGGTCGCGGGCCCGCTCCGTCTCGCCGTCGGCCAGCGCGCGGGCGACCACGGGGAAGGTGACGGTGCACAGCATGAGGGAGAGCACCATCGGCATCTGCGCGACCTTCTGCGCGTAGTTCAGATGCGAGATGGCCCCGGCGGGCAGCGACGAGGCCAGGAACCGTTCGATGAGGACCTGCGACTGACGGCAGAGCGCGAACAGCAGGACCGTCCAGATGATCGCCGTTTGCAGCGTCCTGTCCGGCGCCGGGCCCTTGACGGCCGGAGCGACGCCCGGCCCGCGCCGCAGCCCCCGCCGCAGCTCCCGCCAGAGGGAAGGCGCCTGGACGGCCACCATGAGCGCGCCGCCCACCGCCACACCCGCCGCGGCGGCCCGCACACCCCAGGGCGCCGCCAGCACGAACAGGGCGGCGATGATGGCCGCGTTGTAGGCGACGTACACCGTGGCCGGGGCGACGAACCGCTGGTGTGCTCGCAGCGCCGCGCTGCAGTAGCCGGTGAGGCCGAAGGTGAAGGCGCAGGTGGCCGTCAGCCGCGTGCAGTCCACCGCCCGCCGCGGATCGGGCAGGCCCGGCGCGAGCAGCGCCACCACGTAGGGCGCCGCCGCCATGAGCACCAGCGCGGCGGCGGCGAACCACAGCGACATGCGCGGCAGCGAAGCCCGTACGAGGTCGCGTACGGGGTCGCGTACGGGGTCGCGTACGGAGTCGGTGGCGTGACCGTCCGCGCGGCGGGCCAGCGCGAGGCTGAACGCCGGTACGAGGAAGAAGGCCAGGCCGTCCTCGATGAGCAGCGTCGCGGCCAGCTCGGGGAGCGTCCACGCCACCAGGAAGGCGTCGGTGTCGGTACCGGCACCGAAGAAGTGCGCCAGCGCCTGGTCCCGTACGAGCCCGAGCAGCGAACCGGCCACCGACAGGGCGGCCGTGACCAGCGCGGCCTTGGCGAGGAAGGAGCTGCCGGTCTTCTCGGGCGGCGCTCCCGCGCGCGGGTCGCAGGGCGGTGCGGCGACAGGTGCGGTCCCCGCGGCCACCGCAGGTGGCACCGTCGTCATCGCGCGCCCGCCTCTTCCGCTTCCGCTTCCACGGGAGCGCGCGAGCCGACCGCCCACCACGCCGCGACGCCGAGGGCGACCGCCGTCAGCACGGTCGAGGGCCCGCCGATGTCCGCGTACACGAAGTCGGTCAACTGCCAGATCAGCAGCCCGCAGGCGAGCAGCGCACAGTCCAGCTCGGGACCGCCAGGACCGCCAGAACCGTCCGAACCGCCTCCCTGCCGCGCACACCGGCGCTTCCACCGCAGCAGCCCGCACACCAGCAGCGCCGCCCATCCCCCGGCCAGCGTGGCGAGACCGAGCAGCCCCTGTTCGCTGAGGACGAGCAGGTACATGTTGTGCGGCGACAGCAGCGGCTGGCGGATGAAGCCGGTGCCCGCCCCCGCGGTGTCGCTGCCGGAGGACAGGGCCAGCGAGGCGTGGGTGTCGCGGTGTTCGGGGAAGCCCTTCAGGCCCACGCCGGTCACCGGCCGCCCGCGCCACATGTCCGCCGAGGCCGCCCACATCGTGTACCGGTCGATGACCGACTGGTCGGGGGCGTCCGTGACCTGGGTGATGCTGCTGAGCCGCTCCTGGAGCACCGCCGAGCCCACGCCGAGCCCCGCGACGAGCACCACGGCCGCCGCCGCCCCGGCCACCAGGACCTTCCCCGCGCGACGCGCCCCCGCGAGCAGCAGTACGCCGAGGCACGCCGCCGCCGTGGCGATCCACGCCCCGCGGCTGAACGACAGGGCGAGCGGCACGGTCAGCAGGGCCGCGCACACCGTGGCGGCCGTGCGCTGGCGCGGCGCGTGCGGGCGGAAGGCCAGCGCCAGGGCGCAGATGAGTCCGTACGACACGACGGTGGCCATCCCCATGACGTCCGTGGAACCGAACGTCCCCACGGCGCGGATGTCCTCGCCCATGTACGAGGCCCCGGTGCCGGTCAGGTTCTGCTGTACGCCGATGGCGCCCTGCCACAGCGCCAGCGCCACGAACGTCCAGGCGACGACGCGGAAGTGGCGTACGTCCCGCACCAGGATCAGCACGGCCGCGGGCACCAGCACGAAGATCTGCAGATAGCGCGCGGCGCCCGCGACACCGGTCGCCGAGGACGACGCGCCGAACGCGGCCACGGTGATGCCGACGACCGGAAGCCCGAGGAGCACCGCGGCGGTCCTGCTCAGCGGGCGCCGCCCGGTCCGCGCCAGATGGACGACGCAGTAGCCGACGACCAGGGCGGAGACCGCGTCGGCGACCGTGCCGGTTCCGGTCCCGCCCCCGGTGCCTGACGCCTCGTCACCGGCCGGCACCGGCAGGGCCAGCAGCGCGACCAGCAGCACGACCGGCAGGACCGGACCGCAGCGCCTCAGCTCGCGCAGGACGACATCGCGTGGGGGCACGGCGCTCAGCTCCCCGTACGGCGTACGAGACAGCCGAGCGTGCGCAGCAGGATGCACATGTCCTGCCAGAAGGACCAGCTGTCGATGTAGGCGTTGTCGAAGCGGCACCGGTCCTCGATGGACGTGTCCCCGCGCAGGCCGTGGATCTGGGCGAGCCCGGTGATGCCGGTCGGCATCCGGTGCCGCCGCGCGTAGTCCGGGTAGGCCTGGCTGAACTGCGCGACGAAGAAGGGGCGTTCGGGCCGGGGGCCGACCAGGCTCATGTCACCGCGCAGGACGTTCCACAGCTGCGGCAGCTCGTCCAGCGAGGTGCTCCGCAGGAAGCGGCAGAACGCGTTCATCCGCCGCTCGTCGGAGACGGTCCACCGCGTCGCCGCCTCCTGCGGGTCGGCGGGCCGGTGGGTACGGAACTTCAGCAGCGTGAACAGCCGCCCGTCCTTGCCGACCCGCTCCTGACGGAAGATCACACCGGGCCCTTCCACGGCCCGCAGCACCAGCGCGCAGGTCAGCAGCACCGGAGCGGCCACCAGCAGCGACGCCCCGGCCACCGTGATGTCCAGCAGCCGCTTGCCCACGCTCGTCCGGCGCCGCCCGGCGAACACGAGGGGGCGGCAGGAGAACCCGGCCACGTACTGCCGGGCCCCGTCCGGCGCCGGGGCCAGCTCCGCGTGGCGCGGTTCGATCTCCCACAGGTCGCAGCCCAGGCCGCTCAGCGCCGGCAGCCGGCCTGCGAGCCCGGGGCCGGTGCCGGGGAGCAGGAGCACGGCGCGTACGTCGTTCTGGATCACCGCCCGGTGTAGCTCGTCCTCCGTGCCGAGCACCGGCAGCTCGTGTCCGGAACCGACGGGCTCTTCCGCGGTCGGCTCCGTCCCGCCGTTCCCTTCCCCGGGCTGTTGCTCGGTGTCGCTCACCACGCCCACGGGCCGCATGCCGCAGCGCGTGCGCCGCAGCAGGGCCGCGGCGACGGCACGTGCCTCGTCGGATGGGCCGAGGACCAGGACCGGCCGGGGCCTGCGCAGGGCGTACGCCCGCCGGTGCCAGTGCACCAGGGCGCGCCCGCCGACGCCGAGCAGACACTGGGCCGCGCCCACGGTGACCAGGGCGGACAGGGGGAGCGGCGGCACCGGGACGGGGAGGGCAGGGGCGAGGACGGCGGTGAGGGACCAGCCGAGCGCGACACGCGCGCCGAGCGAAGGCACCTCGTCGAGGGTGGCGGGCAGGGCGGTGAACTCGTACAGCCGCCCCTGGGTGTTGAGGGCGAGGACGACGGCGAGCAGCAGGGGCGCCAGTACGGCGTACCGCCGCGGCTCGTCGAGCAGGAGCAGGGGGAGCAGCGCGGCGGCGGAGTCGACGGCCACCAGCGCGGCGACCGAGCGCCGCCGGCGGGACGGGCGCCGCGTGCGTGCCTCTGCGGGCGGACCCTTCGCTCCCCGGGGGGCGACGACGAAGGTGCCGGGCGAGGCGTGGGTGTCCTGCCGTGACGGACCTGACGAGGAGGCAACGGTTCTTTCCGCACTCACGGGATGGTGCACTCCCTGTACTCGGTGGGCGCCGCGCCAAGAAGCTCGCGGTACACCACGTCGATGGCGTCCGCGGCGCGCCGCGCGTCGTGGTGGTCCAGGACATGCCGGCGGCCCCGCCGGCCGAGCGCGTCGCGCAGCTCCCCGTCCCGCAGCAGGGCGACGAGGGCCCGGGCCAGCGCGGAGGGGTCCTCCGGTGGTACGAGGGCGTGCGCGCGGCAGCCCGACGGCAGGCTCTCCCGCGCGCCGTCCACGTCGGTGACGACAACGGGCCGGGCGCAGGCCATGGCCTCCAGCGGGGCCAGCGCCATGCCCTCCCACCGCGAGGGCAGCACCACGACGTCGGCAGCCCGGTACCAGTCGGCGGCGTCCCGCGCCGCCCCGGCGAAGGTCACGGACGCGTCCGCCCCCTCGCGCAGCCGGGCGGCGTCCGGCCCGTCCCCGACCAGCACCAGACGGGCGCCGGGCACCCGCGCGGTGACCGAGGACCAGGCGCGCAGCAGGACGTCCTGCCCCTTCTGCCGGCAGAGCCTGCCCACGCAGACCACGAGGGGGGCGCGGGCGAAGGAGCCGGGCAGCAGCCGGTTGCGTGCGGTCTCCGGGGGGCCCGGCACGAAGTGATCGACGTCCACGCCGTTGGGGATCACCGAGTAGGACCCGGCGATGCCCGCGCGGCGGCCGGTGACCCACTCGGCCTCGCTGACGCAGACGATGCGGGTCGTCCAGCGGGCGGCGCGGCGCTCCCAGAGCCGGGCCAGGAGCGCGGTGGCCCCGCCGACCGCCTCGAAGGACCAGGCGTGCGGCTGGAAGACGGTCGGGATCCGTCCGCGCAGCGCGATCCGCGCGGCGAGCCCGGCCTTGGCGCTGTGGGCGTGGACGAGCGTGGGCCGTACGGACGCGATGACGCGGTTCAGTTCCCTCGCCTCGGCGCGCAGCCGGGGCCCGGGAGAGCGCGACGCGGCCCAGGGGTGGTGCCGGACACCGGGCGGCAGCCGGGCCAGGACGCCCTCGTCCGGGCAGGCCACGTGGACGTCCATCCCCGCCGCCGCCTGAGCGGCGGCGAGGCCGGTGACGACTCGCGCCACACCGCCGTCCACGGGCCGGCTGACGTGCAGGATCCGTGGGCGAGAGGGTGCTGACGGCAGAGGCATGCGCAACTCCCTGTCTTCTCGCCGCCGGGCGGTGAAGAACTCTGAACCACGACCAAGTCGGTCATTCGCACTGAATGCATGAATGTTGAGTCTTTGAATGCTGAGTCTTTTGTCTGAAATGTCTCTTAAGGCAGCGTCACTGTAGCCGCTGAGAGCGGCGGCTCCGACGACCCCGGCGCGTGTGTCTCCGCCGTCCGTACGCCGATCCGTACGCCGATCCGTACGCCGTCGCGGAAACGAGGTCGCGGAAACGAAGTCGGCCGTACGTCACTCGTCCGAGGGCGCAACTCGTCGAGCAGGTCAGCAGTTGATCCCCATATACGGCCGCACTGGTCCGTACGAGTCACCCTCACGCAAGGAGCAACACCCCATGTCGCTTAGCACCAAAGCCTTCGCTCTGTCCGCCGTCGCCGTCGCCGCCGTGATCGTTCCCGCGGGCATCGCCGTGGCCGACAGCGGCGCACACGGCGCCGCCGCCAACTCCCCCGGCGTGCTCTCCGGCAACGCCGTGCAGGTGCCGGTCCACGTCCCCGTGAACGTCTGCGGCAACACCGTCGACGTCGTCGGCGTGCTGAACCCCACGTTCGGCAACGTGTGCGTCAACGACTGACACGTCGTCCGACCGAACGGCCGTCCCCGCGCAGGCGGGGGCGGCCGTTCCGTGTTCCGTCCGAGTTCCGTGGTGGTGCCCCGAATGGGGGTCGCCCGGCAGGGGGTCGACTGCCCGTCACATCCCCTCCCACCTGCGCGGACGCGACCCGGCCCCGGAGAGGCGCACTGCGTGGCGGAGCCGCTCGGTTGCGAGCGGCCTCCAGCGCTCTCACGGTGATCACAAGATCTGACGCATCACCGAAAGGGACCACCTATGCGTGCTCTGCCCGTACGGCGCATCGCGACCACCGCCCTGTGCGCGACGCTGCTTGCCGGCATGGCCGGCACCGCCGTCGCCGTCCACGACGACGGACCCGGCGACGAGACCCGGACCGCGCCCCGCGCGCTCGCCCCCGCACCGGAGGCGCTGCTCGGCCAGACCAAGCAGCTCCACGATGTCGGCCGGGTCGTCACGCCGGTCACGGACATGCTCACCGCGGCGCTCGAGGCCAAGGGCAACAAGCTCTCCCCCGAGGACGTCCGGAGACACCGCGACGCGGTGAAGAAGGCGATCCAGGCGGCCGCCGCCAAGCCCAAGGCGCCCCAGGTCCCGGCGGCCAAGCCCCAGACACCCAAGGACCCGGCGGCCAGACCTCAGGCACCCAAGGACCCGGCGGCGAAACTCCAGGACCCCAACACCTCGGCGAACATCCCCCAAGCCCAGAACCCGCAAGCCGCCAACCCGCAAGCACAGAACCCGCAAGCCACCAATCCCCAAGCACAGAACCCGCAAGCCCAGAACCCCCAAGCACCCGACGCCCTGGCACCCAAGCCCCAGGCGTCCGGCGTCCCGGCACCCAACGCCGCGGCCGAGTCCAAGGCCGCGGCCGAGTCCAAGGCGCGAGCCCTGGCCGAACTGCAGAAGTCGGCCGACGCCCTGCTCGCACCGGCCGGCGCGGGCGACGCGGCGGCCGTGCGGGCGCAGGCCCCCAAGGTCCTCACCAGCCTGGTCGACGTGGTCACGGCCGGTCTGCAGGGTCTGCCGAGGTCTCCCGCGGCCCCGGGCCAGTAGCGGCCGGCCGGGGTTGGGGGAAGTCGGGGCTCAGGGGTTTCCGTTTCCGTACCGGCCTGTGCTCGTTAGCTCCGGTGAAGTGAGACGACAGGCAGAACGATGCCTGAAACGGTGCCCCATAGGCGACAAGAGTTGCCAGAGAAAGGAACATGATGAAGGCCCTGAAGGCTGCCGCTGTCCTTGCCGGTTCGATCGCCGTCGCCGGTTCCGCCGCGCCCGCATTCGCCAACTCCGCCGTTCCCGCCAATCTGACCGGCGCGGTCGAGACGCTCGCCGGTGACTCCGTGCCCAACACGAAGTCGTTCAGCGCCCAGACACCCGTCACTGAGGAAGACGCCGTCAGGACGGTCACGGGCGCCACGCAGAAGCTGAACCCGGCCGGCGGCCCCAGCCAGCTTCTCGGTGGACTTCCCCTCGCCAAGTAGGGCGCGTGTCCGCGGTCGCGCCGACACCGGCCTGGGGAAGACCAGTTCGAGCTGGGCCACATGAGTGACAGCGCGGCCGGACCCGCTCTTCGGCGTCTATACGGTTCCCGTCATGACCTCCACTGAACTGCCCCGCCAGGTAAGGCCGAGGGTCGCCGCCGACAGGCCGGACGAGGTCGGCCGAGGGTTCGGCCTGCTTCTGATGATCGCCGGAGCGGCGGGTCTGCTGGCGGCATGGGTCATCACCCTCGACAAGAACAAGCTGCTCGAAAACCCCGACTACACACCCGGGTGCAGCCTCAACCCGGTCGTGGCGTGCGGCAACATCATGAAGAGCGAGCAGGCATCGGCATTCGGGTTCCCCAATCCGATGCTCGGCCTTGTCGCCTACGCCGTCGTCGTCTGTGTCGGGGTGAGCCTCCTGAGCGGAGCCCGATTCCCGCGCTGGTACTGGCTGACCTTCAACGGGGGCACGCTTTTCGGAGTCGCGTTCTGCACCTGGCTGCAGGTCCAGTCCCTCTACCGCGTCAATTCGCTCTGCCTGTGGTGCTGTCTGGCCTGGGCCGCCACCATTGTCGTGTTCTGGTACGTCACCTCACACAATGTGCGCCGCGGATTCCTGTCGGCACCCAAAGGGGTACGTGTCTTCCTGAGCGATTTCCCGTGGGCTCTTCCCGTACTGCACATGGGCGTCATCGGCATGCTCATCCTGACGCGCTGGTGGGACTTCTGGACCGGCTGAGAGCCGAGCCGTTGCCACCGCGAAGCCCCCGGCGGGAACGCTCGCCGGGGGCTTCGGTCTGCGGGCTTCAGTGGCCGTGGCCGTGGCCGGAGTGGCCCCCGTGGCCGTCGGTGTTCACGCACTTGTTGCCGAAGGCGGGGTTCAGAGCACCGATGACGTCGATGGTGTTCCCGCAGACGTTCACGGGGACGTGGAGCGGGGCCTGGACCACATTGCCCGCGATGACCCCGGGGGAGTCGACGGCTTTACCCTGCGCACCGGCATCCGCCATGGCCGCGCTGCCACCGGCGAGCACGACAGCGCCGGTGCCCAGGGTGACAGCGGCGGCCTTCGCGATGCGAGACATCAGTTCTCCTTCTGGTCGGGAAGCACGGCTGCTGTGCACAGCCGCTCGCTCCTAACGACCGCTGTCATGGTGAAGTCACGGAGAGAGGTGCCTAGCGGAGCCTCGCCCCCCGCCTGGCCAGGTAGCGCACCGGATCGATGTCCGAGCCGTAGCCGCGGCGGGCCCGTATCTCCAGGTGGAGGTGGGGGCCGGTGGCTCGCCCCGTCGCGCCGCTGCTCCCGATGCGGGCGCCGGTACGGACCCGCTCCCCCCGGCGGACCAGGATGCGGGAGAGATGGGCGAAGACGGCGTAGTGGCCGTCCGGCATCCGCACCGTCACCGCCTTGCCGTACGCCCCCGCCCAGCGAGCCAGTACGACGACACCGGCCCCCACGGCGTACACGGGCGTCCCCCGTGGCACCGCGAGGTCGATGCCCGTGTGGTGCCCGGCGAGCCAGTCACCGCGTATCCCGTAGCGCGCGGAGACCCGGAAGCTGCGGCGCAGCGGCAGGGTGTAGCGGCGGCCGGCCGGCAGCTCCGGGGTGAGCCCCCGGAGCTCCCAGGGCGGGATCTCGGTCTCCGCCTCGGCCAGGGCCGCCTCGAACTCGGCGTCGTACCCGCCTCCCACACAGACGTCGTCCGTTCGCGCGGTGGCACGGTGTGCGGTCAGCGGGACCGCTCCGACGGCCAGGATTCCGGCGGCGACACGCAGGGCGTGACGCCGCGTGGGAGGCGCTGTTCGCGCCATCTCTATGTCGTAACCATCCATGCTCCACAGCTCACTAGCGGTGGGCCCGGCACGCATCCCGTGGCGTCCGTGACTACGCCAGGCGGATCAATCACGGCATGGGGCGCCGTCACATGAAGGACATGCCGCCGCCCACGACGCAGGACTTGCCGTACTTCCAGTCGCACTCGACCGGGCCGACGACGGTGTCGACGCGAACGGCCGGGCCCGTGGGCGCGGCGGCGGTGGGGACGAACACCAGCAGCGGCACCAATACCACCGCCAGCGCCAGAAGCAGCCTGAGGTGAACCGACACGTCCGTTCTCCTCGTCATCGTCGTATCCCGAGACCCTCTGATCCTGCGCAGATGTCACTCATGATCGCTATTCCGTCACCAAGGGTGACGGAAGGGGCGGCTCCTCCGAGTGGGGGAGACGGGGCGCCGGGGCCGCGACACAGCGCCGCCCTTCGGCCGTGAGGCGGCGGGCGGCGCATACGTTGGGCGGCGTGAAGATCGATTGCGTCGGTGGGGGGCCCGCCTCCCTGTACCTGGCCATCCTCGCCAAACTCCGGGAGCCGGCTCACGAGGTCACCGTCCACGAGAGACACGCGGCCGGCGCCAGCCACGGCTGGGGCGTCACGTACTGGCCCGACCTCCTGGAGGAGCTCCGCGCCCAGGATCCCGTGTCCGCGCGCGCCATCGCGGAGCAGTCCGTGTGCTGGCGCGGCGGCTTCGCGTACGTGGGGAGGAGGACCACGGCCCACGACGGCGACGTGGGCCACGCCATCGGACGCCACCGCCTGCGGACGATCCTCGTCGACCGCGCCCAGGAGCTGGGTGTACGCCTGGAGTTCGGCACCGGGATCGGCGGCTGCGCGGACCTGCCCGACGCGGACCTCGTCGTCGCGGGTGACGGCGCCCACAGCAGGCTCCGTACGGAGAGCGCCGCCCACTTCGGTACACGCGTGACCACCGGCGCCAACCGCTTCATCTGGCTCGGCACGACCCGGGTCTTCACCGCGTTCACCTTCGCCTTCGTCCAGACCGAGCACGGCTGGATCTGGTGCTACGCCTACGGGTACAGCTCCGGGCACAGCACCTGCGTGGTGGAGTGCTCCGCGGCCACCTGGGCCGGCCTCGGCCTCGACCGGCTCGGCCACGGCGACGCCCTGCGCCTGCTGGAGAAGCTCTTCGCCGAGATGCTCGACGGCCATGAGCTGCTCGGCCGCGGTGACATCGAGGGCCACGCCCAGTGGCAGGCCTTCCCGACGGTCACCAACGAGTCCTGGTCCCACGGCAACCTCACCCTCATCGGCGACGCCGCCCACACCACGCACTACTCGATCGGGGCCGGCACCAGCCTCGCGCTCCGGGACGCCGTGTGCCTGGCCCGCGCGGTGGCTTCCGCCACCCCGCCGGAGCTGCCCGCCGCGCTCGCGCGCTACGAGCGGGAACGCAAGCAGGCCCTGCTCTCGACGCAGAGCGCGGCCCGGCACAGCGCCCAGTGGTACGAGAACCTGCCCCGGTACATCGGCCTTGAGCCGCGGCAGATGTTCGCGCTGCTCGGCCAGCGTCATTCGCCGCTGCTTCCCTATGTGCCGCCCCAGCTCTACTACCACCTGGACCAGACGGTCGGCCGGCTCCCCTCCCTGCGCCGGCTCAAGCAGAGCCTCGGCCCGCGTCTGGCACGTGCCTTGCAGAGCCGGCGGCCCCGGTCCTGAGGCAGGTCGGGGTGGCGGTGGCGGACCAGTGCGCTTTCCATCCATTCACCCGAATGGCCCAATCCGCCGGGTGGTGGATGCGGCCGGTCCGATCGCCGACGGCCCCGGAATGGCGTAGTCCCGCAGGCCGCTTCCCGCGCACCGGGTGACTCTCCGCCTTGCGCGGCGGACGACGGCGGCGCGCGATGGACATGAGGCGTGCGTCGTCCCGTGCGGATTGGTTCTGCCCGTCGCATGCTCCAAGGGAGTGATCACCCATGACGCAGGGCGAGGCCTTCACCAACCCCGACGCGCTCAAGGGCCTGACAGCCTACGACCGGACCGGTGAGAAGATCGGCAGTATCGAACGGGTCTACCTCGACGACCGCAGCGGCCGTCCCGAGTGGGTGACCGTCAAGACCGGCCTCTTCGGCATGAAGGAGAGCTTCGTACCGCTGGCGGGGGCCCGCCTGCGCGGCGACGACCTGCACGTCACGGCCACCAAGGAGGCCGTGAAGGAGGCCCCGCGTGTGGACGCCGACCAGCACCTCGACCCCGGCCAGGAGCACGAGCTCTACGCCCACTACGGGCTGACCCGTCCCGGCGCGGCGGCGACCGGAACCGGCATGGGCACGGCGCGCACCGGCATGGGCACGGCCGACGCCCCCGGGCCCCCGCTCGCCGGGGCGGGAGCGGGCCATGGCCGTCACGCCGGCCAGCGGGAGTACGCCACGCGCGCGGCGGCGGGCGACAAGACCAAGGAGCAGGAGCTGGTGCGGTCCGAGGAGCGGCTGCGGGTCGGCACCCAGGAGGAAGAGGTCGGACATGCCCGGCTGCGCAAGGTGGTCGTGACCGAGGACGTCACGACGTCGATCCCCGTCTCCCACGAGGAGGTCCGCGTCATACGTGAGCCGATCGGCGAGGGCGACCGGGTGCGCGGCACCACCATCGGCGAGGCCGAGACGGAGGTGACCCTGCACTCCGAGAAGCCCGTGGTGAGCAAGGAGACCGTGCCCGTCGAACGCGTGCGCCTGGAGACGGAGAAGGTCACCGAGACCCAGGAGGTCTCCGGCACCGTCCGCAAGGAGCAGATCGAGTTCGACGACGCCAAGGGTGAGCGCGGCGGCATGATGGGCGAGGGCTGGCGCGACCGGAAGCGGGGTCCGGGGCACTGAGGCCTCCGGAGGCTCTGGGTCCCTGGATCCCTGGATCCCTGGATCCCTGGATCTCTGGAGCGATCCTGAGGGGAGCACTCACACGAGTGTTCCCCTCTGCTCTGTGTCCGCGTCGGCGCGCCCGGCCCGCCAATCCCCATGCCGGCCGGACTGACTCAGCCGAGCGCGGCGGCCAGGACCCCCGACACCACGGCGGTGGCGGTCGCGGTGGACAGCAGCATGACTCGCCCGCGCCTGCGTCTGCGCCACACCCCGGCCCACAGACGCCACCCGGCGACGGAATCGTTTCTCCTCACGGCACGTACGTGCGCGGACAGCTCGGCGAGGCCGTCAGCAGGACCGTCCGCAAGACCATCGGCCTGCCTCAACCGCACGCACCACTCGCAGTGGTCGAGGCCGGAGTCGAGGTCTCCCGGCCAGGGCATCGCGTCGTCGTCAGAAACCGCCATGCCGAGTCCAACGACGCACAGCCGGGCGCCGGAACGTCCGGGTCAGTTTTCCGTACGGATTTTCACCCGCCCGCGGCCGCCCTACTGGGTGGCGTGAGGGCGGGGGCACCACCGCATGGAGAAGGCGACGGTGGCGCCGGTGGGGTCGGCGCTGATGGTGAGGTCGTCGGTGACCAGGCGTGTCAGCCAGAGGCCCTGGCCGTGGCCCGCGCCGTTGATACCGGGGGCGAGTTCGGGGATGACGTCGGCGGTGAAGCCGGGCCCGCCGTCGCTGATCCGGCACCGCAGTTCGTGACAGGCCGCGCGGGCCAGCGTCAGCACGCCCTGGCCGCCGCCGTGCTGGACCGCGTTGCTGGCCACGGCGTCCATCGCCACCACGAAGTCGCCACGCCGCTGCTGGGGCAGCCCGACCAGGGCGGCATGCCCCTCGACCAGCGCTCTCAGATAGGGAACGTCCTTGGCTGTGAACGGAGTTCGCAGGAGGATCTCCTCGGCCCCCTCTGCTTGACCACCGCGTGTATCGAAGGTCATGGCCCTTTCACCTGGAGATGTCGATGGCCGAGGGGGACGCGCCGAGGTGTCGCAGCGTTTCAGCGCAGCGCTTGGCGCAGCGGACCCGTACCGGCCTGTGCGGCGTCGCGAGGCCCATCGTCCGTACGAGTTCCCTCGCACACTCCACGCCGAGGAACACCACCCCGTCGAGGTCGATGGTCAGTCCGGTCTGTGCGTCCGGTGAGCGGACGGCGTCGGTCAACGCCCGCGTCAACTGCTCGCGTGTGGCCAGGTCTGCTTCCCCGACCAGCCGGAGCGTCCGGCCCGCCAGCCTGGTCCGCAGGCGTCCGAGCGCGGGCAGGAGGTTTTGCGGATGAGCCCGGCACATGGCCTCCAGGACCTCTTGCGGAAAGCGGTCACGGTCGTAGGCGCAGATCTCGCTGTAGAGCCCGGAGGTGAACAGGTGCTCCGCCTGGCGTTCGCGGGCCATCATCACGTCGAGATCGGCTTCGAGGTCGGCGACCCATCCCATGTCGATGTAGGTCCGCAGGCCGGTGAAGCCGTGCGCCCGCGCCGACTCGGTCTCTTCCACGATCCGCCGCCACTGCTGCGCCGCGGTGAACGTGCGGTCGGGAAGGATGAGTTGGCGCATGCTGTTCATTTCGAGGCGCCCGCTGCCGTACCCCTGTTCCAGCAGTACTCCGGGCGCGTCCCTGAGGCGCCGCAGCACGTCCGAGGCGTTCAGGTGCGGAGAGGGAAAGACGATGACCTTCTCCCCGCGGGCCACGCCGTTCCACACGAAGGCCGACAGTACGTCCCACCCCTGCAGATGGTCGTCGTAGCAGAGAAAGGCATGGTCGCCGGCGCTCATCTGCTGCACGGGCAGCGTCCCGGGATGTTTCAGATCCGAAGCGAGCATCGCCTTCCGCTCCCTGATAAGGCTGCCTGCTGTAGGGAGAAAGGTACTGCCTGTGAGGGAGTGCTACGGCCCATTCGGCCTCACGTCACGTGGAACGCGTGGAGGGGGCCCTGGTGCCGTACGGCACCAGGGCCCCGAAAGGAACACTGCGTACTACTTACTGCGTACTGCACTGCTGGTACTGCGAACTGCTTCTGGCGGCCCCTGATCACCGCGGGCCACCCGGTCCGGTGGTCAGCCCCGTCGCCGTCCTGCGACAACCATGGCTTCGAAGCTCCACCACCGCACCGTCGTACGTGCACTGCTGCCCGGCAGTTCGTGTCTGCCGGGCCCTGCTCGATCTCGGCTACAACAGAAACCATAGCTACGTGAGTGCCCAATGTCTACTGTCGTGAGTACAGATTTCCGCGTGCTCATCGATGAGGTATTCGCCGGCGTCGGCCTATGGATACCGCGGCACGCAGTGAGGGCCCGACCGGCGCGTGCCGGTCGGGCCCTCACTGTGGTTCTGGTGTCGGCTCGCGGCCGCCCCGTCGGTCAGACGGTCATGGGTGCGCCCAGCATGGCGGAAGCTCGCTGGAACGGGCTGACGGTGAGTGCGGGCGCGGGCGCGGCCACGGGGAGGGCGCGGCAGGTGAAGCCGAGCTGGGCCATGGCCCGGAGGACTTCGCCGGAGCTGAAGTCGCGGCGGTCCTGGCGGGTGATGACCTGGCCGACCTGCTTGACGGGGTAGTGGCGGCGCCCGATGATCACGGACTCTCCCGTGACCGGCTCGGGCTTGACGCCCTTCATCGTTTCCAGCACGCCGCTCTTGGTCAGGTCGAACGGGAAACGAGCGATGACACAGCGCATGACACCTCACAGGGAGAAGGGGGGAAGCGGAGAGAGGGGGGGAGGGGAGGGGGAGAGAGGGGAGACGGAGGGAGACGGCGCGGGGCGGCCGACCGCGATGAGCTGATTCAGCAGCGCGCGAGGGCGAAGCGCTCGCTGCCGTCGCTGATGTCACGCAGGCGGATCCGGTCCGTGTAGCCCGGGCTGTCACGGATGGCGGTGAGCCGACCCCGCGTGACCAGCCCGGTGCGCTTGCCGTCCTCATCGCAGACGATCAGGTGTCCGACGCGGGCGCCGGCCATGACGGACAGGGCCACCTCGACGGTCATGTCGTCCCAGACCCGCGGTCCGACTTGCTCCGGGAGTTGCGTCTGTACCGGCGTCAAAGGTGCCTCCTGCAGAGAATGAGTCAGCTTCCTGATCAAGACACGAAGGTTGGGTCTCAAGCCGCCGTGTTGACAGGGGACTGCTGTACGGACGCGCGCCGTGCCGCCGAGGCGGGGCGGCGACGGCCGCGTGAGGCGGTGCCGCGCTTGGGGCGTTCGGAGACCGGCGCGGTGATGACGACCGGGATACCGGAGGGAGCCTGGGCGCCGGTGATGCGGTGCAGGTCCGCCTCACCGGAGCGGACCTGGGTGATCTGCGGGCGGATTCCGGCGTCCGACATGAGGCGGACCATGCTGCGGCGCTGATTCGGCGTGACGAGGGTGACGACGCTGCCGGACTCGCCCGCGCGGGCGGTGCGGCCGCCGCGGTGGAGGTAGTCCTTGTGGTCGGTCGGCGGGTCGACGTTGACGACGAGGTCGAGGTTGTCGACGTGGATGCCGCGGGCGGCGACGTTCGTGGCGACGAGCACGGTGACATGCCCGGTCTTGAACTGCGTCAGGGTGCGGGTGCGCTGGGGCTGCGACTTCCCGCCGTGCAGCGCCGCGGCCCGCACGCCGCTGTTGAGCAGGTCCTGGGTGAGCCGGTCGACGGCGTGCTTGGTGTCCAGGAACATGATCACGCGGCCGTCGCGGGCGGCGATCTCAGTGGTGGCCGTGTGCTTGTCGGCGCCGTGGACGTGCAGGACGTGGTGCTCCATCGTCGTGACCGCACCGGCCGACGGATCGACCGAGTGGACGACGGGGTCCGTCAGGTAGCGGCGCACCAGCAGGTCGACGTTGCGGTCCAGGGTGGCGGAGAACAGCATCCGCTGCCCTTCCGGACGTACCTGGTCGAGGAGCGCGGTGACCTGCGGCATGAACCCCATGTCCGCCATCTGGTCGGCTTCGTCCAGGACGGTGATGCCGACCTGGTTCAGTCGGCAGTCGCCGCGGTCGATGAGGTCCTTGAGCCGGCCCGGGGTCGCGACGACGATCTCCGCCCCGTTGCGCAGCGCGCTGGCCTGCCTGCCGATCGACATTCCGCCCACGACCGTGGCCAGGCGCAGCTTGACGGAACGGGCGTACGGAGTGAGCGCGTCGGTCACCTGCTGCGCGAGCTCGCGGGTGGGTACGAGGATCAGCCCGAGCGGCTGGCGGGCCTCGGCGCGCTGCCCGGCTGTCCGGGCGAGCAGGGCGAGGCCGAAGGCGAGGGTCTTGCCGGAGCCGGTGCGCCCGCGGCCCAGGACGTCCCGGCCGGCGAGGGAGTTCGGCAGCGTCGCGCCCTGGATCGGGAAGGGGACGGCCACACCCTGCCTGCCGAGTTCGGCCAGCAGCGGCGCGGGCATGTCGAGCTCGGCGAAGTCCTCCACGGCGGGAAGGGCGGGAGTGGTCGACTTGGGGAGCGCGAACTCACCCTGCGGAGCGGAGGGCCGACGGCCGTAGCCGCCGGAACGGCGCGGGGCCGCTGAGGCGCCGCCGTTACGGGTGGGGGGGAAGCGGTCGTTCGTGCGGGTGCGGTCGTTCGTGCGTGTGCGGTTCATGCGGAACCTTCCTTGATGCGGCGCATATCAAGGAATTCCCGCAGCGATGAGCAGCGCAGAGAATTACAAGAATGGACCGTTGGCAAAACCGAAAGCGAATCCGGCCGACGAGGAAAACCTATGCGGCGTAGTCGCTGAGATGAATGACGCGATGCGGACACGGAAATTGAATCCGGAGCGGCGTCGACTGCGGGGAGGTCATGAAGCGGGGATATTATGCGTACCCCTGCATGGGCATGAGCATCCGCGTACGGTGGGGCTGGGACTGCGGATTTCTCCGCGTCGTCCGCAGGTGAAATCACTGCGGGAAATGCATGCAGCTGGGGCCCGCACCCCGAAGGATGCGGGCCCCAGCTGCAAGTGCGCGTATGCGTCAGGCGGGAACGATGTTCTCGGCCGTCGGGCCCTTCTGGCCCTGCGCGATGTCGAAGGACACCTTCTGGCCTTCGAGCAGCTCGCGGAAGCCCTGGGCGGCGATGTTCGAGTAGTGGGCGAACACGTCAGCGCCGCCACCGTCCTGCTCGATGAAGCCGAAGCCCTTTTCCGCGTTGAACCACTTCACGGTACCAGTAGCCATGTCAATCTCCTTTGGGGCAGTACATCGGGATCCGCACTGTGCGGACACCGTGTCGCCGCGATGATGACCCCGCCGGAAATGACCGGTAATACAAAAGTGTTCCCGTCGCAGTATGCGACCAGGAGCACTTGAAGTTTCGGGAACCACAACTGCAACTGAGACGACAGTAGCACGTCACGGCAGCCCGCGTACGTTAAATAATTTCCACCCCTCTCTCACTCTGCCCGCTGTGCCAAAAACCCTTACTGCTTGGCTCCTTAAACTCTCACTTCGCGAGCGCAGACATTGATTCACCGGTGGGCGCGATGGCCGCGGTCGGCTCCCGGATGGCTCCTGGAGTCCAGGTCGTCCACCAGAACGTCGAGAGTGGCCTCCTCACGGAGTGCGACGCCGAGGGCGGTCATGGCAGGGGTGAGATCCGGGTCCCAGTCCGCGCTGACCGGCTGGCCGTCGAGCGCCAGTTGTGGGATGCCCTCAGCCTGGCTGTGAGCGGCCAAGTGCTCGTCGCCAACGCGATCCCTGGCCAGTCGAAGTCGCCGTGGTAGGTGAAGCGACAGCCTGTGGCGGCGAGGGCGTCGCGAAGCGTGAAGACCGCCGTGGCGGCGCTGCCGGACGTGCACACGAGGGGCCGGACGCAGGCCGCGTCCGCCGCGGCTTCCACCACGCGCGGATTCTCACAGATGTGGATGAGCGTCCCGGTGGGCAGTTGCAGCCGAAGGTCATGCAGGTCGCATGGTGTGACGTGGGCTTCGGCGCGATGCTCGGCCCGCTCTCGCAGGGCGCGCTCCCGCCAGCCCTCGCCGTCGGGTCGCAGCCCGTACGTCAGCACCGTGCTGGAGACCTCGTCCGGAGTGACGGACACCAGCCGCCACAGAGCGCGTCGACCAGCCGCGTCGTCGGGAAACTCGGCGCCATGGGCGAGGGCGCGGTCCGCAGATGGGCGGCGTAACAGGCGTGAGGTGGATGGCGATCGTCCTACCCTCTATGGTCACCTCGGTGCAAGCCGTAGCGATCACTCTGTCAAAGCCCGCGGCGCACAGCGCACTCGAAGGAGGGACGCCACTCGCTGGCAGCAACCCGGGGAGCGGTATCTCGGAGTCGGCGCTCCGGTGGCTCCCAAACGGCGCCTACAGCAAATTAGGACCGGTGTGATCTCTCAGCGCCGGTCCTAAGCTGGTATTTCACTGTTGGGTGGGGGGTTGAACAACGACCTCTTACCGGTCAGTCCATTACCGTCTCTTGGGATTCATTGGAATCCGGGTCGTCCCCCTCTGGCGCATGGTTCTCCACCGTCCTGCGCCGCAGGTTCTCCACGTCAGTCAGGATGCCGACCAGCAGTTTGTGTAGGTCGTCCAGCTGGTCCACCGGGACGATCGGGGTGTGGTCCCCGACTTCCGGCTCCAGGGCGTGCAGATGGTCGAGGGCGTCCCGGGCGCCCTGCACCCCGAGGTGGAGGGCCTTGCGGTGTGCGGCGGCGCGCTGGCTGGGAGGTGGCGGAGCGTCTTCGGCGCGGGGAGTCGGGACGGGGACGGTGGGCAGAGCATCCTCGGCCCCCTGAGCAGCGCCGTCCTGGAACAGCGCCGTCACCGGGTCCGTGGTGACGGGCACCTCGCCGGAAGAGGCACTGGTGGAGACGCCACCGTCTACCAGCACCGTCTCACCGTTCGCCGAGGGCGCCGCCGGAATCTGCACCGGCGCCGGACCGGTGACCGTCGACGGGGGTACGGCCTGTGCCGCGCGCTCCGGGGCCGAGGCCGCGACGACATCCCACTCGTACAGTGGCATCGGCACGCCATTGGCGTCACGGGCGATGCGGTCTGGGGCATTGAGATCGACTTTGAAGTACACGTACGGCGGCTCGGCGGACGTGGCCGACTCCCTGCCGGTCAGGCTCTGCTTGGGCACGGAGTTCTGTGGGAGGTCGTCACCGCGGAACGTGTTAGCGGCCAGCGCGAGAGTCCACAGGCCGAGTTCGTTCGTCGGCCGTGAGAGTCCCTCGATGACCTTGTTCACGTCCGACCGGAAAGGGACACCGCCCTTCTCCTTCTTGGCCCCCAGCGATGAGCCGACGTTCCTGGTCAGCAGCTTGTCGGCGATCAAGGCGACACCGCCGGCCACAGCCAGGGTGCGGCGGGCGTCGTCGTCGCCGTTCATCGCCGGTGCGATCAGCGCGGTGAAGTCGTCAGTGGGCTGTGGAGTCCAGCCCTGGGTGACGTCGTTCGACAGCACACCACCGTTGTTCCACGCGTTTCGAGCCTGCTTGGTGACGAGCTTCTTCTTCGCACGCCAGGGCAGGTCGATGATCGGACCGAGCAGCTCGCCGAACCCCTTCATACTCATGCGCTGGCCGCCCTTGATGGCCTTGGCTTGGTCCTTGAGAAGCTCCAGGAGATCCGGCTGTGTCAGGGCGCTGACCAGGTAGACGGCACGCCACAGCGCGGTCCCGGGTGGTGCCGGATCGCCCCCGAACACCTGCGGAAGCTCGGCCACGGGAATGCGGCCGACGGCAAGGCCGTACACCGACTGGAGATCAGCCGTGTTCCAGCGCGGGTCGCCCTGCTGGATGATCCGCTTCAGGGCCCGGGTGATGACCTCGACGTTCTGGGCCGCCGCGTCCCACTGCTTGAACTCGACGTGTACCGAGGCCAGTACTGAGCGAATGGCGTCATCAAAGATGTCCTCGGGAGACAGCACTCGGCCCTCGTGTCCCTCGACCCCGACGGCGATCTGCGCCGGAACGACGTAGGACTGGGCGATCTGAGCGGCCCGAAGCCCGGGCGTCGTCCCCTTCATCTCATCGTGGAACTCTTGCCGAAGTTCCTGCCGCCACCGAGTTCGGCTGGCGGCCAGCCGCTCCCCGAGATCGGGCCCTCCGGCCGTCCCTGCCGCGGAAGCGCTGCCGAGCAGTGCGTCGGTAGCCAGGGTGGCCACCTCGGCGGGGTCGGCACCGTGCCCGGCTAGTACCGCCCAGGCGCTGGCGAGTCGGGTGATGCCGTCACGGACGACTAGAACGTGGATCGGCTCCGCGCCGTCCTCGAAGGTGATCTCGACGGGGTGGGTGATCAAGTTGCGGGTGACGGAGCGCGTGAGGATGGAAGTGGCGTAGCTGTTGAGCGACAGCGTCGCGTGGATGGTCTGCCACACGTGGTTCCGCAGGTGGGTGGGATTCTCGTAGCGGTACTGCACGATCGCACCGGGACGGCCCTCATGGGTGATCCCGTGCACCTGCGGGTCGGGTACCTCCGAGACCTCCATGCCGGTACGAGGCTGGGGACCGGGAAACAGCTCGCTGAGCAGGACACGGGTGACAAGCGACAGCAGCGTCGCCCCTTCGACGTTCTCGACCATCAGGAGGTCCGTGGGCTCATCCTGCGTCGGGCGAAGCTGAACTGCCAAGGCTTCGGGCCAAGTTGTCGCACGAGCTATGGCTCCCCACGCAGTGTCCGGCAGCCAGGTGCTCGGATTGGCCCGGCCCGCTGCGGTCACCGCCGCGACATGGCTGTCCGTTGAGTCGGCAGGGAGGTGGGGCGAGATGTTGGTTACCCGGATCGTGTCCGTCCCCCAGGGGACGTCGATGGAAAGGGCAGCGGGTTTGTCGGTGGTCATGGGCGCAGATCTCCAATGTGTGGTCCGAAGTGGCCTGGCGGTCATCACGAAGGGCGGCGAGCCGCACTGAACTCGCCGCCCAGGTCGTTATGCCAAGAGTTCTCCCGCGATATCCTCATTTGCCCAGGGCAACTCTGGGGGGAGCCAGGTCGGCCTGCAGCTCATATGTGGGTAGCACCGGTGTTGATAAGCGGCGTAGGCCCCGAGCTTTGCGGGTGTCAGGAACAACTCCACCTCGGTCGCACGACAGGGAAGAGCCCTCAAGGCGGATGATTCCGGAGACAGGGGTTCAAGATCCGGGCCGTCCGCCGTGAGGCGGTACCAGGCAATCCCCCGGCTGGTGTGGATGAGGGCCAGCCCCGAGGGTCGTCCGGCGAGTCGAGTGCACGACCAGTCGAGCACCTCCTGATCGGCCTGCCCGGAGTGTCGTTTGGGCATATGGGCGATGAGCGGCTTGGGGAACTCGGCCAGTGCCTCGGTGAATTGTCTGGCGTACTGGCGACCCAGTGCCTGCGCAGCTTTGGGGCTGGTGGCCCTCACGCGGAGACCACATTCCCCCTTGACGAGTCTGCTTGGATGTGGTATGAGCCCTGCTGTAGGGATGCGGAGGTGGTCGCCGAGAAGAGCATTCCATCTATGTCGGTACCTGGGAATCTCTGCTCCTGTCAGTTCAAGCACACATATGGTCCGAAGCGGCAGCCGTCCGGAGGTGCCGACGATGAAGACGGGTTCCTCGCGAGGCGCGCGTATCTCTTCAGCGTTACTCATCTGCAACTCCTGGACGTGCCGGTGCCCTGTAGACAGGTGACGATGCGTCACCAGCGTGACGAGCGAGACCCGTGGAACCACCGTACGGACGAGCCGTGGGCGCACGCAGTCGTTTTTAGCCCGGAGCCCACGCTGGATGCGGTAGATGCGCTCACTGATGTACGCGGCATGCAGGAATCAGGCGTGTCGCTTCTACGCAACTCAGCTCAAGTTGCTCTTGGCTCGCGGGTAGTTGTCGAACACCTGGGGAAGAGGGCTCATCCCGAGCTTGTCCAGATGCGCCAGGGCGGCGGCGACGTCGGCAACTTCGCCGAGGATGCTGTCGCGTTGAATGACCCACGCGAACTCGCTCTCGGATGTCGGCAGCGTCCGCGGCAGGGTGGAGAGCCCGATCCTCTCGAACTCTTCGCTGATCTGTGTGCACAACTCAGAGCTGAGCCGGGCTCGTTCCGGCGCAGCATGCTTCTTGATGAAGTGCATGGACAAGCGCTTGATGCCGTGGTCGACCTCGACCGCGTGCTTGATAATTGTGAAGTCCATAACTCAGTAGCTTACTGAGTTAATAAGGAAGTTGAGAAGGAAAAGCCAGGATCTGCCTCACTGGAGGAGCTGATCTGGCCAACCGCTCGTGACTAGCGGCGGTGCGGGCGTGGCTAACCTGGACAGGGCTACTCCGGCCGCCACTAGGGTGTGGCCGCTGATGACACCGATCGTCTCGGTGGAACTCTGAGAGTGTGCGAGGGGGCGCGTCAGCAGCCACATATCCAGGGCGTACCGGGCGGTGGCGCTCTCAGGAGAGGTGAGGTGGCTCGGGAGCCTCGCTGGCTGTTCCGAGCGGCCGAGGGGCGGGCTGATTTGACGTGGCGTCACCCCCTAGGGGACGCCGCTCCCGTCGCCCACGACCCGCCATCCGTGCGTCGTCGGTCGTACGCCCCGGAAGTGGCACGGCCCCCACAACCACTCAGGGGCCCGACCCGCTAAGCGGATCAGGCCCCTGACCTGGTACTTCACTGTCGGGGTGGCGGGATTTGAACCCACGACTTCTTCGTCCCGAAATGAGGTTCGACCATGATCCAGACCTGCGCCTCCTGTAAAAATACAGGTCAGAGCATTGTTCTGAGGTGGTGCGGAAGGCGTTCCGGGTCGCGGGGCTCACCAGCTCACGCCGTGCAGTGACGGTCATTGTCTGAAGATAGGAGCAGACTCTGGTGTCCGTCTCGGTCTTTTCACAGCGAAACGTCTGTCTCAAACAAGATGTCGTCGCCCAGCCGAACTCTCCGCAACTGGCTGGCTTCTAGCGCCCGGTATCCGCACGCTTCGGCTGATCAGTTGCCGCGAGGCGCGTACATGATGGCTGCCATCGCGGCGCGGCAGACCAGTGCGCCGATGACGTCGAAGCGGTCAGGGCGGTAGCCGTCGGCGATCATGCCCCAGGCGATGGACCCTGCGACGAAAATGCCGCCATAGGCCGCGAGGATCCGGCCGAAGTCGTCGTCGCTCTGGAAGGTGGCGACCACAGTCCGCTGCCTACGTCGCGTACTAGCTCGTGATCCATCACCTGGCACAGCGGCGCGGCCCGTCCGAAGCCAGGGGGGGGGCCGCGCCGCAGCACCGTTCAGACAAGGGCCGCGGCAGGTTCCGGTGCGGCGTCTTCCGACTTCTGGGCGGCCAGGTACCGCTCGGCGTCCAGGGCAGCGGCTGCTCCGGTGCCGGCGGCGGTGATGGCCTGCCGGTAGGTGTGGTCGACGACGTCTCCGGCGGCGAAGACGCCGGGCAGGCTCGTGCGTGTCGATGGTGCGGCGGCCGAGATGTAGCCCTCGGCGTCGAGGTCGAGCTGTCCGGTGAACAGTTCGGTGCGCGGGTCGTGGCCGATCGCGATGAACAGCCCGGTCACGTCCAGCTCGCGCTGGGTGCCGGTGATGATGTCGCGCAGCACGACCCCGGCGAGCATGCCGTTCGTCTCCTTGATCTCGGCGATCTCGCTGTCGAAGGCGAAGGAAATCTTGTCGTCGGCGAAGGCCCGGTTCTGCATGACCTTGGAGGCGCGCAGGGTGGAGCGGCGGTGGACGACGGTCACGGACTTGGCGAAGCGGGTGAGGAAGGTGGCCTCCTCCATGGCGGTGTCGCCGCCGCCGACCACGACGATGTCGCGGCCCTTGAAGAAGAACCCGTCACAGGTCGCGCACCAGGACACCCCGCGGCCCGACAGCTCCTCTTCCTTCGGCAGGCCGAGCTTGCGGTAGCCGGAGCCGGTCGCGATGATCACCGTTCGTGCGCGGTGGACGGCGCCGGCGGAGTCGGTCAGTAGTTTCACCGGGCCGGTGAGGTCGACCTCGACGATGTCGTCGTCGATCATCTCGGCGCCGAACTTCTCGGCCTGGGCCCGCATGGTCTCCATCAGCACGGGCCCGTCGACGCCCTCGGGGAAGCCGGGGAAGTCCTCGACTTCGGTCGTGGTGGTGAGTGAGCCGCCGACGAAGATGGAGCTGCCGAACAGCAGCGGGCGCAGCTGGGCGCGGGCGGTGTAGAGGGCGGCGGTGTATCCGGCGGGGCCGGAGCCGATGATGACGACCTCGCGCACGTCGTCGGAGTGCGTCACGCTACTCATGCCTCCTGCTGGGCGTCGATCTCGGCGATGAGGGCCTCGATGCGGGTCTTGATCTCGTCGCGGATGGGCCGTACGGACTCAACGCCCTTGCCCGCGGGGTCTTCCAGGGCCCAGTCGAGGTACTTCTTGCCGGGGAAGATCGGGCAGGCATCTCCGCAGCCCATGGTGATGACGTAGTCGGAAGCCTGGACGGCCTCGGTAGTCAGCACCTTGGGCTTGGCGGCGGAGATGTCGATGCCGACTTCCTTCATGGCCTCGACTGCGGCCGGATTGACCTGGTCGCCGGGGATCGATCCGGCGGAGCGGACCTCGACACGGTCGCCCGCGAGGTGGGAGAGGAATCCGGCGGCCATCTGCGAGCGCCCGGCGTTGTGGACACAGACGAACAGCACGGAGGCGAGCGGAGCGGAGGACATGCGTTCTTCCTTCACGAAGAGGGTCAACAGCTGGTGAGGGATGCGGGGTTCAGCTGCCCGGCAGGGTGGCGAGCAGGTCGGTGATGTGTGCGTCGATGGCGTCGCGTATCTGCCGGACGGCGGCGATCGGGGCGCCGTCGGGATCTGGGACGGGCCAGTCGAGGTAGCGGCGGCCGGGCACTACGGGGCAGGCATCTCCGCAGCCCATGGTGATCACGATGTCGGCGGCCTGGACCGCTTCGTCGGTCAGCGGCTTCGGGTACGCCTCGGCGAGGTCGACGTCCGCCTCGATCAGGACCTGGGCGACGCCGCGCTCCACCTCACCGGCGGGCTGGGTGCCCGCCGAGGACACCACCACGTGGCCGCCCGCACGGTGGGCGAGCAGAGCGGCGGCCATCTGCGAGCGTCCGGCGTTGTGGCTGCACACGAACAGCACCCGCGGCAGCCCGCTGCCCGGGGCCTCCGCGACGTGCGCGAGGGCTTCCAGCCGCTCGCCGGCGAGCCGTTCGGCCAGCACCACCATGTGGGTGCGCACACAGGCGGTGGCGGCCAGGCGCCGGTAGGAGTCGGTGATCAGGACCTGCACGGTCTCTACGGCGAAGCGGCCAGCATGCCGGGTGGCGAGCCGGGCGGCCCCTGCAGCCAGGCGCTCATCAGGCAGAACGGGCGGAGGCGAGGGAGAGGCGGACATGAAAGACCCCTTCGACCGGCCTATAGGTCAGTACGGGCTGGTATCAGCTCCGGGTGATGTGAGAGTATCAGTCCATGATGACGTCAGTCGACACTGAACTGATCCGGGTGCTGGCCGACCCGCTCAGGTTGCAGATCGTGACCCTGCTCGCCCGCGAGACGCTGTGCACCACTCACCTGGTGGAGGAGACCGGTGCCCGCCAGACCAACCTCTCCAACCATCTGAGAGTGCTGCGCGAGGCAGGGGTCGTGGAGACCGAGCCGTGCGGGCGCTTCACCTATTACAAGCTGCGCCCGGACGTCATCGCCCAGCTCGCCGGCCAGTTCACCGAGCTGGCCGAGAGCGCCCGCAACGCCGCCGACAACAAGAGGGCCTGCCCGTGACCCGCACCGAACCACCCGCGACGACGACGGATGACTCCTCGGTCGTCCAGAAGTTGTCCACCCTGGACCGCTTTCTCGCCGTCTGGATCCTGCTCGCCATGGCCCTCGGGCTCGGCCTCGGACGTCTGATCCCCGGCCTGAACGACGCCCTGGCCAAGGTGGAGATCGGCGGCATCTCCCTGCCGATCGCCGTCGGCCTGCTGATCATGATGTATCCGGTGCTGGCCAAGGTCCGTTACGACAAGCTCGACGCGGTCACCGGCGACAAGAAGCTGATGGTTTCGTCGCTGGTCATCAACTGGATCCTCGGCCCCGCGGTGATGTTCGCTCTCGCCTGGATCTTCCTGCCGGACCTGCCGGAGTACCGCACCGGCCTGATCATCGTCGGCCTCGCCCGCTGCATCGCCATGGTCATCATCTGGAACGACCTCGCCTGCGGCGACCGCGAGGCAGCCGCCGTCCTGGTCGCCCTGAACTCGGTCTTCCAGGTCATCGCCTTCGGCCTGCTGGGCTGGCTCTACCTCGACCTGCTGCCTGGCTGGCTGGGCCTGGGCGAGGGTGAGCACCTGGACATCTCCATGTGGAAGATCGCGTTGAACGTGGTCATCTTCCTGGGCGTCCCGCTCCTGGCTGGCTTCCTGACCCGCCGGATCGGTGAGAAGAAGCTGGGTCGCGAGCGTTACGAGTCCAAGTTCCTTCCGAAGATCGGGCCTTGGGCGCTGTACGGACTGCTGTTCACGATCGTCATCCTCTTCGCCCTGCAGGGGAAGACGATCACCTCGCAGCCGCTGGACGTCGTCCGGATCGCGCTGCCGCTGCTGGTCTACTTCGCGATCATGTTCTTCGGCACGTTCCTGCTGGGCAAGGCCATCGGCCTCGCCTACGACCGCACCGCGACCCTGGCCTTCACCGCGGCGGGCAACAACTTCGAGCTGGCCATCGCCGTCGCCATCGCCACCTTCGGCGTCACCTCCGGACAGGCACTCTCGGGCGTGGTCGGCCCGCTCATCGAAGTGCCGGTCCTGATCGCGCTCGTGTACGTCGCGCTCGCCTGGCGCAAGAAGTTCGACGCCCACGCGGTGACGACGGCCCCGTGACGCACATCGTGGATGTGGTGGTGATCGGAGGTGGCCAGGCAGGGCTCGCCGCCGGTTACCACCTTCGCCGCCAGGGCGTGGACTTCGTCATCCTCGATGCCCAGTCCACGCCAGGCGGCGCCTGGCAGCACGCCTGGGACTCGCTCCACCTGTTCTCCCCGGCAGCATTTTCGTCGCTGCCGGGGCGGCCGATGCCAGTGCAGGTGGGCGAGGTCTACCCAGGCGCCCGACACGTGGTGGAGTACCTCGCCGCGTACGAGCAGCGGTACCACCTGCCCGTCGTGCGGCCGGTGCGGGTGCGCGGCATGCACCGGGACGGTGCCTTCCTGCGGGTCGAGTCCGACAGTGGTACGTGGCGAGCCCAGGCCGTGATCTCCGCGACGGGCACGTGGTGGCGGCCGTTCTTGCCCGCCGTCCCGGGCCGCGCGGACTTCGCCGGGCGCCAGCTGCACACAGTCGAGTACCGCTCCCCGGCCGACTTCCCCGGACAGCGCGTGGTGGTGGTCGGCGGCGGCAATTCCGGTGCTCAGATCGCTGCCGACCTCGCGTACGACACCGAGCTGACCTGGGTTACCCAGCGTCCGCCCTGCTTCCTGCCCGATGACATCGACGGCCGCGCCCTGTTCGACGCGGCCACGGCCCGGCGCCGCGCGTTGGATGCGGGCACGACCGACACCGGCGGGGTCGCCTCCCTCGGCGACATCGTCGCCGTCCCGCCCGTGCGCGAAGCGCGGGATGCGGGGCTGCTCAAGGCGTCGCCCATGTTCGCCCGCCTGGAACGCGACGGCGTCGTCTGGGCCGACGGCACCCGCGCCGTGGTGGACGCGGTCATTTGGTGCACCGGCTTCCGGCCCGCCCTCTCTCACCTTGGGCCACTCCAACTCCGGGGCGCCCGTGGGTATATCGCCACTGATGGCACGCGCGCGGTCGGTGAGCCGCGCCTGCACCTGCTCGGCTACGGCGACTGGACCGGCCCCGCCTCCGCCACCCTGATAGGGGTGGGCCGGCCCGCGCGGGAAGCGGCGCGGGAGGTCGCGGCGATGTGCGCACGGAACTGACGTGACGGCCGGGCACGGTTTGTGGCTTGCTCCAGTACCGGGCGGCGGGGTGATCGTTGAAGACTGCCGGACATGACCTCGCCCCTGGCCGCCGACCCGCCCCACTCTGCGAGCAGGACGCACTCCATGCCCTTGGTGTTCGGTGCGGGAGCGGGCATCGGTGTGCTCGGCGGGATGATCGGTTTGGGCGGCGCGGAGTTCCGCCTGCCGCTGCTGATCGGCCTGTTCGGGTTCGCGGCGCTCTCCGCGGTGATCCTGAACAAGGCGATGAGCCTCGTTGTGGTCCTGGTCGCGCTGCCCGCGCGCCTGGCCGCGGTGCCCGCTTCGGAGGTGGCAGGGCACTGGCCCGTCGCGGTCAACCTGCTGGCCGGGAGTCTGCTGGGTGCGTGGGCTGGTGCGACCTGGGCGGTACGGATGCGCGGCTCCACCCTGTACAAGGTGCTGGCGGCGCTCATGGTGCTCATGGCCGTGGCCCTGCTGGCCACGCACATCTCCACCGTGGGGGCGCTTGCACTGCCGCTGTGGGCGCAGGTGCCCTGCGGTGTCGTGGCAGGTTTCGGCATCGGGGTGGTCGCCGCGATCATGGGCGTGGCCGGTGGCGAGCTGCTGATCCCGACGATCGTGCTGCTCTTCGCAGTGAACATCAAGACGGCCGGGAGCCTGTCGCTGCTGGTGTCGCTGCCGACCATGCTGGTCGCCTTCGCCCGCTACAGCCGTGACGGCGGTTTCGCGGTGCTGGGCACCAACCTCCGCTTCACCTCGGTCATGGCCGCGGGCTCGGTCGCCGGTGCACTGCTGGGTGGCCTGCTGCTCGGCGTGTTCTCCGACCTGGTGCTCATCCCCGCGCTCGCCCTGATCCTGCTCGTGTCCGCGGTCAAGCTCGCCCGCCACGACTGAGCCGCGACGCACCCCCTGACCGTCGGCGCTCAGGCTGCGGCTGGGGTGGTGGTGAGCAGCTTGCCCATCGCGGCCAGCACGGACGCCTCCACCCGGTAGTACACCCAGGTACCGCGTCGCTCGGAGGCCAGCAGCCCGGCCTCCTTGAGCTTTTTCAGATGGTGGGAGACGGTCGGCTGGGAGACGCCGACATCGGAGATGTCGCACACGCACGCCTCCCCGCCCTCGTGCGAGGCGACCGCCGAGAACAGCCGCAGCCGCACCGGGTCGCCGAGCGCCTTGAACATCTTCGCGGTCCGCTCCGCCTCCTCGGCGGTGAACGGCCGCTCGGTCAGCGGCGGGCAGCACGGCGCCACGGCCTCCGGCTCCAGCAGTGGCAGCACCTTCGTATTCGACATACGTCTATGTTTACACATGTCGAATCAGAGAGCGAGGGGCGGCGCCGTGCGCTCGCGGGCCGCCCCTGGTCGGTCGGGGTTACAGGCCGGCGGCGGCCGGGGCCTTGCGGACGTGGGCGGCCAGCGGGTCGATCACGTACTCGGCGTCCCGGCCGACGCCGCGCAGCGTGTTGGAGGCGAAGGACCGCTGGAACTCCAGGCCGAGATAGACCAGCCCAGGATGGGTGACGGAGATGCCCCCTGCGTGCAGCGGCGCACCCTGCTCGTCGAGCGCGCCGAGCTTGGTCAGGTAGTCGATGTGGGGCCTGTACCCGGTGGCGAGCAGCACCACGTCGGCCTTCTCCCGGCTCCCGTCCTGCCATATGACCGCGTCGCCGTCCAGGGCGGTGAACATCGGCCGCCGCTGAAGACTTCCGGACTCCAGGGCGTCCTGGTAGTGGCCGATGTCGAGGACGAGGGTGCCGCCGACGTAGTGGATCAGCCAGTGTGGCGGCAGGTGGTCGAAGCCGGTGGCCGTCAGCCAGTGGGTCAGGTCCTTGCCGTCGCGGATCTGCGGCAGGAAGCGGACGGGGGTGCGGGTGGCCAGGGTCACCGTGGCCACCTTGGCCAGCTCGTAGCCGACCTGGACGGCGGAGTTGCCGCCGCCCACCACCACGACACGCTTGCCCGCATACGGCTCGGGGCTGCGGTAGTCGGCGACGTGCAGCACCTCGCCGCTGAAGCCCTCTTGGCCGGGCAGCTCGGGCAGCAGCGGGTTGCCGAAGGCGCCGCTCGCCGCGACGACCCCGGCCGCACCCAGGCGGCGGCCGTCGGCGGTATGCAGGATGAAGCCGGCGCCATCGCTCTCCACGCTCTCGACGCGGGCGCGGGTGCGAATCTCCGCGTCCAGTCGGTCCGCGTAGCGGGTGAGGTAGTCCACGACCTCATCGCGGTGCGGATAGCGGTCCCCGTCCCCGCCGAACGCCAGGCCCGGCAGGGAGCTGAATCCCGCGGGCGAGAACAGCGTGAGGCTGTCGTAGTAGCCAGGCCACGACCCGTCCGGCCGCCCGGACGCCTCCAGCACCACCGGCACCAGCCCTCGCTCGCGCAGGACGTGGGCGGCGGCCAGCCCGGACTGCCCACCCCCGATGACCGCGACATCGACGTACTCCATGAACCCAACCCCTTGTTTCGATGAATGCCTATGTTGACCCTTATCGAATCAGGTGGCATCCTGGCGGCGCAAGCCATCGACAGACGTCGAAACAAAAAGGAGTCGCCGTGAACGCGCCCACCACCGAGCTGCCCGTCGTGGTCGTCGGGGCCGGCCCCATCGGCCTGGCCGCCACCGCCCACCTCGTCGAGCACGGCCTTGAGCCCCTGGTCCTGGAGGCCGGAGCGTCCGCGGGCGCCGCGGTGCGCGAGTGGGCGCACGTGCGGCTGTTCTCCACCTGGGGCGAGGTCACCGACCCGGCCGCCGAGAAGCTGCTGGCCCCCACCGGCTGGACCCGGCCCGACGCGAGCACCTACCCCTCCGGCGGCGACTGGGCCGAGCAGTACCTGCAGCCCCTCGCCGACGTCCTGGGCGAACGGCTCCGCTTCGGCGCCACCGTCACCGGCGTCTCCCGCACCGGCCGCGACCGTGTCGTCGACGCCGACCGCGAAGCCCAGCCGTTCGTCGTGCACTTCACCACCGCCGACGGCCGTGAGGAGCGCGTCTTCGCCCGCGCGGTCATCGACGCCTCCGGCACCTGGGCCACCCCGAGCCCGGCCGGCGGCAGCGGACTTGCCGCCCTGGGCGAGAAGGCGGCAGGCGAGCGCATCACCTACCGCGTCCCCGACCTCAAGGACCCTGTGGTCCGTGCCCGGTACGCGGGCAAGCGCACCGCCGTTATCGGCTCCGGCGCCTCCGCCTTCACCGCCCTCGCCTACCTCGCCGACCTGGCGCAGGCCGACGACGGGACCGGTAGCCACGCCGTGTGGATCCTGCGCCGCGGCATCTCCGGCTCCACCTTCGGCGGCGGCGAAGCCGACCAGCTCCCCGCCCGCGGGGCGCTGGGCCTGGCGGCCAAGGCCGCCGTCGACAACGGATACGCCGACGCCGTCACCGGCTTCCGCACCGAGACCATCGAACGCGACACCGACGGCCGCCTGCTGCTGATCGGTGAGGACGGCCGCCGCCTCGACGCGGTCGACGAGGTCATCGTCCTCACCGGCTTCCGCCCCGACCTCACCTTCCTGAACGAGCTGCGCCTGGGCCTGGATGAGCGACTCCAGGCCCCCGTCGAGCTCGCCCCCCTGATCGACCCCAACCAGCACTCCTGCGGCACCGTCTACCCCCACGGCCACCACGAACTTTCCCACCCCGAACAGGGCATCTACCTGGTCGGCATGAAGTCCTACGGCCGCGCCCCCACCTTCCTGGCCATGACCGGCTACGAGCAGGTCCGCTCCGTCACCGCAGCCATCGCAGGCGACCTCGAATCCGCCGACCGCGTCGAACTCACCCTCCCCGAGACCGGAGTGTGCGGCGGCGCCGGACTCTTCGACACCCCGGCCACCGACCAACCCGACGATGGCGGCTGCTGCGCCCCGGCACCCGAGCTCGTCCAGGTCGGCGTCGGCGCACCGGCCGCAGCCAGTGCCGAGGAGACGCCGGCGGGCGGCTGCTGCGGCTCGTGACCAGCCTCAACACCCCTGAGCGCGGGGTCGCGACCGGAACAGGGGACCGGTCGCGGCCCCGCGCCGCGCTGGCGGCGCTGTGCGCCACGCAGATCACCAGCTGGGGCGTCGTCTTCTACGCCTTCCCCGTACTGAACCCGCAGATCACCGCCGCCACCGGCTGGCCCACCGGGGCGACCACGGCGGCCTTCTCCGCCGCCCTGCTCGTCTCCGCGCTCGCCGGGATACACGTGGGCCGGATCCTCGACCACCGCGGCCCACGCGCCGTGATGACAGCCGGATCGGTCCTCGCCGTACTGAGCATCCTCATCGTGGCCACCGCCCCCAACCTGCCCGTCCTCATCGCCGGTTGGCTGCTCGCCGGACTCGCCATGGCCGCCACCTTCTACCAGCCCGCCTTCGCCGCCCTCACCCGCTGGTGGGCCCCCGACCACGTCCGCGCCCTCACCATCGTCACCCTCGCGGGCGGCCTCGCCTCCACCATCTTCGCCCCCGTCACCGCAGCACTCGCCGACCACATGTCGTGGCGGGCGACCTACGCCGTCCTCGCCCTGATCCTCGCCGCAGTGACCATCCCCGCCCACGCCCTCGCTCTGAACGCACCATGGCCAAAGGCACCACCCGCCCCCGACCGCATCACCGGCGACGCCGACCAGGCGGTCCGGAGCCGGTCGTTCTGGATGCTGGCCGCCGCCCTGACGCTGTCCGCTTTCAGCGTCTCCGCCGCCGTCATCGCCCTCGTACCCCTCCTGCTCGAACGCGGCTTCACCACCACCGAAGCAGCCTGGGCCCTCGGCCTCGGCGGCGCCGGACAAACCCTCGGCCGCACCCTGTACGCCGCCCTCGCCCGCCGCACCACACCCACGGCCCGCACCGCCGCGCTCATCTCACTCGGGGCAATCACCACGGCCTCACTCGCCCTCTTCCCCGGCCCCTACCCCCTGCTGGTCACCCTGTCGGTCGCCGCAGGGATGGTCCGCGGCAACCTCACCCTCCTCCAAGCCACCGCCATCACCGACCGCTGGGGCACCACCCACTACGGCCGCCTCTCCGGCATGCTCGCAGCCCCCACAACCGCCGCCTCGGCGCTCGCCCCCTTCGCTGGCGCCGCCCTGGCTGCTCCGCTCGGCGGATACCCCCGCCTCTTCGGACTTCTCGCACTCACCGCCGGACTGGCGGCCCTCGTCGCACTCGGGAGCATGCCGCGCTTCGCGCGCCGTGCGGGATGAGTCCAGTGGCCGCTCAGCCGCCGTTTGAGTCGAAGGACAGCTCACGGAAGGTGTTGCGGATATCCGTCAAGGGCTGGCGGTCGCGGGTGTAGTAGAGCTTGTTGGTCAGAAGCACTGCCCAACGTTGCTGACGAGGCGAGACCCACATGCCGGTGCCGGTGAAGCCGTAGTGGACCCAGATGTCATCCATGAGGGCGCTGCCGGGCGCGGGGTGCCAGAACAGGCCCCGTACGGGCTCCAGCTCGCCGGTCTGGATAGTCAGCGATTCGGTGGCCCAGTCGCCACCGAACCCTGCCCGGCCGGGTGCCGTGGTCGTGTCGAGCATGTAGCGCAGGAAGGCAACGAGGTCGTCCAGGACTGTGAACACGCCGGTCCCGCGACCGCGGCCCGGAGAAGGTCGTCACCGACGCGCTCGGCATCCTGCTCACCGCCGAGCGGGCGGCTCTGCTCTCCGGTCGCGACGACGAGTTCGTCGCCACGGTCCTCAAGGGCTACACCGGTAAACGCTGGAGCGAAATCGTCGGCCTGGAAACGGAGTTCGTCCGGCCCAATGCCTTCCGGGTCGAGTGGCAGCTGTACGAGCTGGATACCGGCGAGCTGGTGCGCTGCCCGCCCAAGGACGACAGTTATCGCGACATCGACTCGCCGGCTGGCTGTCGGCCCTGGTCTTCAACCACATCGCCCGCTCGAAGCCGACACCCTGCCCCTGCCACGGCAGGACGTACGTCTTCCGAGGGCAGGGCGCTGCACGCACCGGCGGCCACCGGCGCGAAGCTCGTCGATGTCGCCCGCCGTGCCGAAGTCTCCACGGGCACGGTTTCGAACGTCCGCGACCACCCCGACCGTGCACGCGTGGACACCCGCGTACGTGTCGAACTCGCCATCGCGGAGCACGGGTTCGCACGCGGAGGCGTCATGTCAGAGCACGCTGCTCACTGGCGCCGCAACGGCTTCGCGCCCTGGCTGTTCACCCCGGCGGTCTCCGGTCGGTACCCGAAGAAGGCACCCCAGGAGGCCCGGCCGGTGCCGATCCTCGGCGAGCCGTGGCCCGGCATCCCGGCCCGAGGCCGAGGCGCTGCCGCGCGGGCGGACGCCTGCTGGCTCCCGATCGCGAAGGGCCTCACGCCGCACGGCCTCCGCCACACCCACCGGACGATGATGGAGGACCTCGGCACCGAGAAGGTCCTCATGGACGAGCGCATGGGCCACATCGACGGCTCGGTCTCTGCTCGCTATGCGCACGTCACTCCAGGCATGCGCAGGCGCCTTACGGTCGGCCTTACCGAACGGTGGGAGGCGGCGCTCGATGCGCGTCGGGTCATGTGCTCGACCTCGCCAGTGCGTGTTCTCGATCGCCTGCTGAGGTCGAGGGGATAGAGCGGCTAGGAAGTCGCGAGAGGCGGGACTGTCGTTGGAACAGTCCCGCCTCGTCGTTTTGAGCTGCTAGTCGTCTGCTCCCAGCGATGGGTCAGGTCCGAAGCCGGAGACCTTCATGCGGGCGAGCCCGCCGGGTGGACTGGTCAGCATGCCGCTCACTCGGACGGGGATTCCGGCATCGTGGCAGTGCACGGCTGTGTGATAGTCGCTGTCAGCGAGGTCCATCCATACCGTGCGGCTGCGGCGTTGAATGAGCGTTTGGACCCCGACGCGCCCGGTGTCGTCATCGGGGTGGCGACTGAGGTCTGTGACCACGCCGTAGATCAAGTGCTCCCGCGTGTAGACCTTGGTCTTGAGTTGTTCGGACACCAGGTCGACGATCTCGATCGCTTCGCGGTTGAACTCAACGCGCGCTGGCGTACCTGGCGGTGGTGCAGCTACGCGGGACCAGTTGAATGCCACGTCGAGCGCACTGACGGACTCGGTGTTCACGACTTTGGCGAGGGCCTGACACAGTTCGTAGGAGACCCCCTCGCCGATGGAGTCATTGATCTCGCTGGGCGTGGGTTCGTGGTCAGCGCCTGCCATGTCTTCAAGTACGCCTAGTGCGCGAGACATCGTGGCAGTCACCCGGCGGTCGAAGAGAGTCTCCTCGACCTGGACGTCGATGTGATCCTGACGGGGTGAGTAGACGTCCTCGGGGGAGCGTGCCTGGCTGATGATGGGCACGATGTAGGAGCCGCGACGAGTCTGGCCCAGGCGAACCTCTCGCGCCTGATCACGCGCCCGAGTCGGGAAGTTCCGGAAGTGCCCTTGGCGCCGGATCGTTGCCGCGGCTGAGGCCACCCGAAGTCGTTTGGCGGAGACGAATAGTTCGTACCCGGACTCCAGCGGGATCGATCCGTCGCTCATTGATGGGTGGGAGGCCCGGAGGTCAGTGACGTCGTTGTAGACCGTGGCGATGGCGTCGTGGACTGTCTGGACGTCTTCGAACTCGACCCTTGCCAGGTCCTGGGTGAGGATCCGAGCCCTCTTGGCGAAGTCTGGTGCGCCGGGCTTCATCGGGACCAGGACGACTTCGTCCGCCGGCCCTGGAAGGCTCCACAGTTCGGCTACATCCCCGCCCGATACCGGGGCCCATCCGGTGACCTTGAGGTAGCTGCGAATCTCTTCGGGGCCAAAGTCTGGGGTGATGTCCGCCATGTCAGCTCAACCCCAGACCAGCGCTGTTGGTCATGCGACGCGCAGCATCGAACATGGTCCCCATGGCCTTCACGGTGAGCTCCTGGTGCTCAGGAAGGTGGATTGCGGTGGTGGAGCCACCAGGGGCGTGTCCCATCCCGTAGAGAGAGGACCAGTAGCCGTGGCAAGCAAGCACTATCGAATCCGGCTGGTGGACGACCCAGCGGCCGATGTCGGGCGGAACTATGAGCAGTGCAAGGTGACCAGGCGCTGAGCGCTCTGGGTCACGTAACTTGTCGTAGGTCTCAACGTCCAGGTCGAAGCTGTAGCCGCTTCTGATAGTGCGCGGGCTCTGTGTGCACTTGAGCTGGATATCGACCATGAGGCCGCGGGAACGGAGTGTGACGTCGACCCCGTCCTTGTCCACGCTCCAGTCGCAGATGGTGTACCCGCCTTGCGTTGCTAAGGCATGCACGTAAGCGCGACTGACTTGTTCCTTCTGCCAGCTTGTTGCCTCAGCAGCCATGCTTACCCCCCGGTAGCGTGATCGCGAGGATAAGTGGGATCTGCAAGTGAGGGAATACCGCGTACGCGGGCCATCTTCCGGCGCCCCTGTTGCGGGCACCTTGGTTACCGATTGGCGAACGCACAGGTTCAGCGGCGTGAGGGCTGATGTGCGCTGGGTGCGAGATGCAGGACCGTCTGGGAGACCCCAACCAAGATCTTCTCCCAGTTTTCTCCCAAACGATCACCGGAGACGCAGCAAGGGCCTGACCCTCAGAGAGGATCAGGCCCTTGACCTGGTATTTCAGCTGTCGGGGTGGCGGGATTTGAACCCACGACCTCTTCGTCCCGAAGCAATTCGATCACTCGTTCCGGGGCTGGTCGGTATCCCGGTGACCTGCGGATACGGTCCCTGAACGTCCGTGGTTGTTCGCGTCAGTACGTCGTCGTTGTAGCTCAGTTAGACACTCAGCCGGAGCGCAGAGATCTGAAGGGAAGACGCCTCCGGCGCCTGCGACCTACCAGGGTCGGCTTCGCCGACGGGCTGCAACATCCGAGGGTGTTGCAGCCGTCTGTGACCGGACACCCCGGACACCGGAACTTTGGGCTGTCCGGCCTGTTTGTGCAGGTGAGAGAGCTAACCGGACAGCCGGACAGGTGGGACACTATGTGTTCGACCGCCGGGGTAGTGGGACGCTGGTAGGGGAAGCCCGTCACGTAACTGGAAGGGGAGGCCACGTGCCGCAGGGCAGTCCAAGAGGTACGTACTTGGAGGTCTCTGATTCTCTGCGCCGGAAGATCAAGGATGGTGAGATCACCGAGGGTCTGAAGTCTCAAGCAGAGCTCATGAGCGCCTACGGCGTGAGCCGCAGCACCATCGAGCGTGCCCTCAACGTGCTCAAGAGTGAGGGACTGATCGAATCCGTACAGGGGGCCGGTTGGTACGTGACGGGGAGCGGTGACCGGCGCCCGTTGGTCGAGAAGGTGACCGACCTCTTGCGGGCCAAGGGGGTCAAGGTCGGGGACCACTTCCCCACCGAGAAGGAACTGTGCAGACGGTTTGGCGCATCGCGGACCGCTGTCCGTTCTGCCATTGCACAGATGGAAGGCCAAGGGCTCATCGGCAAGGGGGCGACCCGGGGGCGGGAAGTCCGCGCTCTGCCCGGCGGACAGGGGGAACAGACGGCATGACGACGAGTGAACGCACCGTGTTCGACGCGGATGCGGCAGAGGGCATCCTGCGACGGGCCTGCGCCCTCGCCGATGTGGACCCAGACGGCATCAAGATGCTTCGGTTCGGGGACCACGCCGTGTTCCGTATCGACGGGGGCCGGATCGTCTCACGTGTGGGGCGTAGTCCCGACCGGCTGCCGTCGGTGCGCAGGGAGGTAGCCGTAGCCGGATGGCTCGCGACCGAGGGGTACCCGGCGGCGCGACTCGTCACAGAGGCCGAACAGCCCGTCGTCGTCAACGGTCACCCTGTGACCTTCTGGGAAGGGCTCGCCGACGGCGACACGTACGCCAGTACGCGCGAGATGGGCGAACTACTGCGGCGGCTCCACGAATTGGTGGCGCCGCCCTTCTCTCTGCCTTCGCTTCAGCCGTTCGACAAGGTCGCACAGCGTTTGGAGCGTGCCGTCATCCCGGCTAGAACCCGCGGGTATCTGGTCTCTCTGGCAGAGGAGTTGGCGAGCGACTACGACGGTCTACGGTTCGCTCTTCCGGCGGGGCCGCTTCACGGAGACTTCAACATCGGCAACGTCCTGCGAGACGCTGCCGGACGCCCAAAGGTCATCGACCTGGACGGCTTCGTCACGGGCCCGCGCGAGTGGGACCTCATGCAGACGGCGATGTACTACGACAGCTTCGGGTGGCACACAGAGGCCGAGTACGTGGACTTCGCCGACGGGTACGGCTTCGACGTTCGGCAGTGGTCCGGGTACGGCGTGCTCCGCGGCGTCCGCGAACTGCTCATGGTCACGTGGCTCTCGCAGAACGCCGGCACAAATTCGCGTGCTGCCGAGGAAGTGGAGAAGCGCGTAGAGACCCTGCGTTCAGGTGGCTCGCGCCGCGACTGGGCACCGTTCTAGGACTCCGGCCCGACCTGTTGCCAGAGGCGGAAGCCGCGGGCCTCTTCCGTGAAATCGCGGAACTCCGCGGCCCGCTTCATGGCGTCCGTGACGCGCCCCTGGAACTCTCGTACGTACTGCACGCAGCGCGCCGACTTCAGCCCTTCGCCGAGTTGCAGAGCGCTCAGCGCTATCTCGAAGCCCCGGCTGGCCTCGCCTTGGTTGATGTACGCCTCTGCCTGCACCATGGTCGCGAAGAAGTCGCTGCGATTGTTCAGGCCGTCGCCGAAGATGGAGCCCGCACCCCGCTCTGTGGCCTGTACAGAGCGCCCCAGGTCGCGGAAGCAGTGCCCGAACTCGGCTGCCAACTCCACTTCGTCGAAGTACGCGATGTACGCCGGATCGCTGTCCGGGGTGCGCAGGCTGAGCTGACGTTCCGCCTCGGTCAGGGCGAGGTCGCATCCGCGTTCGTCGCCCAAGCGAGCCAAGGCCCGTGCCTCCATCGCGCGGAACTGTGCGGCCATCGTCGGCGTGAGGCTCGCGGCCGGGCCCGTGAGCGCAGCGCGGGCCAGAGTCGCAGCCTCGCGGTAGCGCCCGACGAAGGTGGCCTGATGGCTCATCGCGGAGAGAACGCTCCCGCCGAGTAGCCGGTCACCGGCTGCCTGCGTCATGCGCAGGGCCTGAATGAAGTAGCGCTGGGCTATGCCGTGCAAGCCGCTGTCGTACGACATCCAACCGGCGAGCAAGAGTGCTTCGGCCACTGCCGAGTGGAGTTGTTTGCCCACGGTGTCGGAGTACTTGCCGTCGAGCATGGGGCGTACGTCCGTGTGCAGATACTGAATCAGCGCGCGTCGCGCGTGGCCCCCGCCGAACTTGCCGTCGAGCATGCTGAACGCGTCGGCAGTTGAGCGCACCATGTCGACGTCTACGACCCCGACGGACCGGTTGCCCGACCGCGTGAGTTCGCCGTCCGGCGGAGAGACGAGCCAGCGCACGGACGCTTCGTTCCACGCGGCTGAGTCCGGCAGCGCCCGAACCAGCGGCTCGGCTTCGGCGAGATCGGCACGCCAGAGGTCGGCCACGGTAGCGGTGACCGACTCGGGACGATCCGCGAAGTCGAGGCCCAAGCCAGGCTGTATGGCGGTGACTGCCGCGTCGCCCATCCCGATGTCATCGATCGTGAGTTGGCGCCCCAGCTTGCGGCCGATGGCATCGGCGATGAAGCGCGGCATGTCACCGCGCGGGATGGAGCCCTTGAGCCACCTGCTGACGTAGGTGTGATCACAGGTGATGTCCGCACCGGAGCGGGCCGCAGCGACGACCACCGCACGGGCGAGCGACTTGTGTGAGAAGCCGCCCTCATCCATGAGGGCGGCCAGTCTGGCGTTCCGGTCTGCCATGGATCCCCCAGAAACGGCCGAAGTCCCAGCTTGACTCATCGTCACTCTACGCAGGTCAGGCCAGGTGTGCAGAGGGTTCGCACGTCGGAGTGCACGAGTGCACCCCCAAGTGCACGCTCCCGAAGTCCCTTCCCCTTGGCGATGGTTGAGTCACCGCCGCGGGACAGGGGCGGTTCCGAGATCGAAAAGCCGGAGCGCTTGACGACGCGGAATCAATCTGTCAGCGTGAGTGGTAGGTAATACACACCACGCTTTCAGAGGTGGTGATGCTGCGGCGCCGGGACTCCCCAGCAAGGTCGCCCGACGCCGTGGTTCTCCCTGTTCCTTCGACTCAGGAGAACGTCTATGCGCACGTACATTGGCCGCCAAAAGGCCGTATCCGCTGAGGACTTCGTGGAACTGGCCCTCGGTACCCCGGTTGAGCTGTGGCTCGGGGTTGAGGGGGAGAGCGAGATGGAGCGCGCGGCGCGTCTCGATGCGGCCCGCGACATCCTCGCCGAGAATCCCGGCATGCCGGACGACGCGATCCGCATCGCCGCCGAGGCGATCGAGGTGCACGCGCCGGAGCTGTTCAACGTCGTCCCGCTCGCCCGGCCGGCGGCCCGGCGCCGCAGCGCCCGTAAGGGGGTAGCGGCATGACCGCGAACCCCACCAACTCGGTTTCCCCGAGCGGCCTTCCGCTCCTGTTCATCACGGTCGGCGCGCTGGCGCTGATCCTGGGTACGACGTTCCAGGCCGTGAACGGCACGCAGGTGTGGCGCTGGGTCATCGTGGCTGGCGCCGCCAGCCAGTTCGCAGGTTGGGTGCTGTACGGCCGGCGGATGCGGGGTGGTCGGCGATGACCACCACCGAGACGAAGCCGCAGGTTCCGCCGTTGTCCCGCCCGGAGCTGTGGTTGTTGGGTGCGGTCGCCGTACTCGCGGCCGGAGTGGGCGGGCTCGGCCTGGCATCTTCCTTCGAGGCCGTGTCCGAGGCCGGGGCCCGCTGGGGGTTCGCGTCCCCGTGGATGCTCCCGGTCGGTATCGACACCGCGATCCCGGTGTTCACCGCCGCGTTCCTGCTGCTGATCCGCACGGACATGCCGCTCGGCTGGGTGCGGTTCGTGCCCTGGGCGTTGACCGGGGTGACGTGCTGGCTGAACGTCGCGGCCGGACACTCGCTGTCCGCCAAGCTGGCGCACGGCACGATGCCGCTGCTGTGGGTGGTCCTCTCCGAGGTCGCCGCCCACGTCTACGCCTCCCGAATCGGCGCCGTGACCGGGCGACGGATGGAGAAGATCCGCCGCTCGCGCTGGCTCCTTGCGCCTCTGTCCACGTTCGCACTTTGGCGGCGGATGACGCTGTGGGAGGTCACCTCCTACTCCGAGGCTCTGGGCCGGGAGCGGGAACGGCAGTTGGCCCGCGCGGGCCTGCGCGAGCAACACGGCAGGCGGTGGCGCTCCAAGACCCCGCGCCCCGAGCGAGTGCTCCTCAAGCTCGGGGAACTGGCCCCGGCCGGTGAGGAGCTTCCGCCTCCGCCAGCCGAGGAGAAGCCCGCCGGGGCGAAGGACCCGACCCCCAAGGCGCCGCGGAAGCGCGCTCCCAAGGGCAAGGCGACCAAGGCGCCTAGGACCCCGGCGGAACTGCTCACCGAGGCCCGGAAGGCCACCGCCGAGTGGGCGGATGACGCGGTCAACGCCGAGGCGATCCGCACCACGCTGCACTGCTCGGCCGCCAACTCCCGCGTTCTGCGTGACCTGCTGCTGAGCGAGCGCGCCGAGAGCCGGACGCTGCACTCGGTGTCCGGCGCCGAGGGGACGCCCGGGGAGGTGGCGGCATGACAGCGCCACGTCTTCGCGTGCTCTCGCTGGGGGCAGGCGTGCAGTCCACTGCGCTGCTGTTGCTCGCAGCCGAGGGGCGGTTGCCGAAGTGGGATGCGGCGATCTTCGCTGACACCGGCTGGGAGCCCGAGCGCGTCTATGCCCACCTGGACCGGTTGGAGCGCGAGGTTGCCCGGCCTGCGGGTATCCCGGTCTATCGGGTGCGGGTGTCGGCCACGGACGGGCCGACCAGGATCAGCGGCGACCTTCGATCGGACTCTCTTGATCCGAGCTCGTGGGTGCGGATGCCGGTGTTCGTCGCGACCCAGACGGGGGAGCGGGCAGCCCCGGTACGGCGCCAGTGCACGGAGGAGTACAAGGTCCGTCCGATCAAGGCGCTTGTGCGGGAGCTGCTCGGCTACCCGCACCCACAGTCGGTACCGGCCGGGGTGGTGGCCGATCAGGCGATCGGGATCAGTCGGGATGAGTTCGAGCGCGCCAAGGACGCTCAGGTGCGCTACCTGCACAACATCTTCCCGCTGCTCGAACTCGACGGCGCCGCGGACGGTCGGGAGGGATGGACCCGCACGGACTGCGTGCGCTACCTGCGCTCGCACGGCTGGGGAGAGACCCCGAAATCCGCGTGCATCGGCTGCCCGTTCCACGGCAACCGGGCCTGGCGCGAGCTGCGCGACGACTACCCGACCGAGTGGGCCGATGCCGTCGACTTCGACCGCCAGCTCCGGGAAATCCCGCACCGCGGCATCAAGGCCAAGCCCTACCTGCACCGCAGCCTTCTGCCGCTCGATCAAGCCCCCATCGATCAGGTCACGCGCTCCGAGTGGGCCGATCGCCAAGGCGACCTCTTCGACGAGGCCGCCGATGCGGAAGTCGAGGACGGCGCCGCGCTGGGCTGCTCCCCGTGGTCGTGCCGCGGAGAGGAGACAGTGGCATGAGTGCACCGATCGTGGCCGCGGCCCTGTTCAACACGGTGATGGAGTCCGCCGGCCGCCGCTGCCAGTGTGCGGGCGAGTGCGGCAACCTTCACGCCAAGGGCAAGGGGCGCTGCCCGCACGAGCACGACGGCTACACCAGCAAGCACGGCCGCCGGGTCCGCCTCATCGCGGCCTCCGCCGACCCGCTCGCGTCCGCCGTCGCCGCGGCCGGGCTCTCGGCCAAGCAGTTGCGGGCCTGGTGCCCGGACTGCCTCACCGCCGCCGCCCGCGCGGCCAAGCGGCAACTCCCCACCACTTCTACGGATCAGTGCGGCCTGTTCGACCTGTAGTCGACGGGGCCCGGTCTCAACCGACCAAAGCAGCGGCCGGGCCCCGCCACCCTCCATCCCTGGAAGGAAGTCTCAGTGAATCACCCCGACGACAACGAGCTGTTCAAGCGGCTCGAAGCCGAGATGACTACCGACCCCAAGGGCGACGTGGTCGACCTGGACAAGGCCCGCACCGCGCGTGCCGAGTCGGCCGACCCGAAGCCGACCGAGTCGGGCGACTCCCGCCCCGACGCGTCGGCCGACCCGGACGCCACGGAGTCGGGCGACGGCGCGCCGACTCTGGTCGACCGCCGCACCCCGACCGAGTCGGGCCCCGGACTCATCGACCGACTGCGCAACTCCAAGCGCCTGGATGTGATCCCGGCATGGGCGAAGTCGGCCGCAGAGTTCAAGGAAGCGATGGGCTGGCTGGCCGGACACACCGGCCACACCCTCGCCTTCCACGCGATCCGCGTCCCGTTCCTCTACCTGCCCAAGCTCGTATGGCGCTCCCCGAAGGGCCTGCTCAACACCCTCGGTCGGGTCGGCCGCTGGGCCGTGGACGCCGAGGGCGACCCGCTGCGGCAGGCCGAGGCCCGGCGCGAGAACACCGAGCTGTACCTCAAGCTGTCCAAGCAGCGCGACCGCCGCGTCCGCCTGCGCATGGTCCTGGCCATCGTCGGCGCCGTGTTCGCGCTGGCCACCACGTTGTTCCTGCTGTTCGGCGCCGCCCCGCTGACCCAGTTCATCGCGTCCGTGCTGGCGGTGCTCGGGTTCGGGCTCGCGGGGGCGCCGGCCGATGCGCCGCTCGCCACCCGCGCGGTGGTGAAGACCGAGGTGCAGAAGCTGACCGGCGACATCGTGGTCAAGGCCATGGCGTCCATCGGCATCGGCCAGATCGCGAGTGCGGTCGCCAAGGGCGGTGACGGCATCAAGTTCGTCTCCCCGATCACCCGCGAGGGACCGGGATGGCGCGCCGACATCGACCTCCCCCTTGGCGTCACGGTCGCCGACGTCGCCGACCGGCGCGGCCGACTCGCCTCCGGCCTGAGGCGTCCCCTCGGGTGCGTGTGGCCCGACGCCGACCCCGACGAGCACGAGGGACGGCTCATTCTCTGGGTCGGGGACCGGGACCTGTCCAAGACCGGCATCGTGAAGTGGCAGCTCGCGAACGCCCGTCGGCATGACATCTTCAAGCGGATCCCGTTCGGAATCGACCCTCGCGGCCGGGCTCAGTCGGTGCCGATGATTCAGCACAACGTGCTGGTCGGGTCACTGCCCGGCCAGGGCAAGACCTCCTCCGTGCGAGTGCTGGCCTGCGGCGCCGCCCTGGATCCGACCGTGGAACTGTGGCTGCACGAGAACAAGGGCACCGGCGACCTGGACGAGCTTGAATGCGTCTCCCACCGGTTCGTGTCCGGCATCGACGACGACTCCATCAAGTACTCCGCAGACTCCCTCAAGTTGCTGCGCGAGGAAGTCATGCGCCGCGCCGCCGTTCTCAAGAAGCTGCCGCGCGACCTGTGCCCGGACAAGCGCATCACCCGCCAGATCGCCGACAAGCGCTCACTGAAGCTGTGGCCGCTGCTCGCCGTCTTCGACGAATGCCAGAACCTGTTCGCCCACTCCAAGTACGGCAAACAGGCCGGTGAGGACGCCGAGTTCATCATCAAGCTCGGGCGTGCCCTCGGTGTCATGCTCGTGCTGGCCACGCAGCGGCCGGACAAGGAGAGCCTGCCGACCGGGATCAGCGGCAATGTCTCCATCCGCTTCGCCCTCAAGGTTGCGGGCCAGGTCGAGAACGACATGATCCTTGGCACGTCCGCGTACAAGAACGGCGTGCGCGCCACCTCCTTCCGCCCGGAGATCGACGCAGGTAACGGCTACCTCGCCGGGGCCACCGCGCTGCCGGTCGTGGTGCGTACCGCCTACATGGACGACAACGCCACCCACGCCATCGCCCAGCGCGCGCACGCGCTGCGCAAGGCCGAGGGGACGCTGTCCGGGCACGCGCTCGGGGAGGACACCGGGGCGGCGGCCGGGCCGTCGTACGACCTGCTCGCCGACGTCGCCGCGGTCGTGCCCGTGGCCGAGGAGCGGGTGTGGAACGAGCGGATCGCCGCCCGTCTCGCCGAACTGCGGCCCGAGGTCTACGGCGGGTGGAAGGGCGAGAACGTCACCTCCGCGCTCAAGCCGCACGGCATCACCACCCGCGGCGTGGCCGGGACGACCGACGAGGGAGAGCGCACCACCCGGCGCGGCATCGTCCGCGCCGACCTCACCACCGCGATCGCGGAGCGTGACGGAAACCGGGGCGCGGCCTGACCCCGGAGCGCTGCTACCGGTAGCGGGATCACCTGCTACCGGTAGCACCCCCGCTAGCACCCCACACAGCACCCCACGTGCGTGCTAGCGGATAGCACCCCACCTGCGGAAACCCCGAGAACACCGAGAAAGAGGCTCTGATGCCCCTCACGCTCGCTGCTATCGCCTGCCTGCTCGCCATCACCCTGTGTTACATCGCGGTGTGTGCGGGCAGTCCGTTCGGGACCTGCCGCAAGTGCCGCGGCTTCGGCCACAAGGTCACCGTCAACCGCAAGGGGCAGGCCAAGCGGGGCAAGCAGTGCCGCCGCTGCCGGGGCTACGGCAAGCGGATACGCGTCGGCCGATGGATCTTCAACCGCACCCAGCGGATCTACCGCGAAGGCACCCGCTGACCTCGGCACCGTCCCTCAACTCCCCGAAAGGAGCGCTCACATGGCCGTGACCGTCTCCATGGTCGCCCTGTTCGGCCTGGTCCTGTTCTTCCTGCTGCGCGGCAAGTCCCTCGGCTACGGCGCCGCGTTCATCGCCGTGATGTTCGGGTTCTTCCTCGCCTCCACCGGCGCCGCCGGACCGATCAACTCCCTGACCGGCGACGTCATCGCCTCCGTCCGCTCCATCGACTTCTAGGAGCAGATCCGTGAACGAACAGATCATTGCCCGGCACTGGCTCGCCCTCATCGCGCCCAAGGCCGCGCCTGTGCTCGCCACGTCCACCGTGCTGATCCTGGCCCGTATCTGGAACGCCAACGGTGCCGAACACTCCGTCGGCAACGCCGTCCTGATGACGGCTCTGTCGCTCGCGGCCGGGGCTGCCGGCGTCTTCGCCTCCATCGGCTTCGCCGGTGACCGCGTCATCGCCGGGACCGCGTTCGCCGCCTCTGGCGGGCTCGCCTTCACCGGCATCGCCGGATACGCCGACGGCCTTTCCCTGCCGCTGCTGCTGTGGGTGCTGGCCACGGTCACGGCCTACGGGCTCGCGGCCCGCTACTGGCGCACCGACCGCCGTGAGCGCGTCGCCTACGAGCGACACACGAGTGGGCGGCGCGAGGAGTACGCCCACTTCGAACGTGTGGAAGCGCTCAGGGCCGGAGCGCAGATCGAGGTGGCCCGCTCCGGCGCCGCCTACGCCGAACAGCTCGCCACCGCCCTGCTCACCCGCGCCGCCCTGCCCGGCTACGACCCCCAGGCGCTCGCCAACGCGGGACTGCCCCAACTCACCACCGCCGACATCGTCAAGGAGCACTGACCCATGTTCGAGATCCGCATCATCTGTGACCCGGCCGACACCGGCCGCGTCTCGGAGGCCCTCGCGGCGGCGTTCACCGTCGGCCCGGTCCGCCAGCACCCCACCCGCGACAAGCAGTACACCCGGCTGTACGTCACAGCGGAACACCGCGCCCCGTGGCCCACCGCCGAAGAGGCGTACGCGCTCGCTCCGAGCATCGTCGGCGAGATCACGTGGACCGCCGACCAAGCCGCCGACAAGCCGTTCGGCACCCGGCTGCCGCGTGACTTCTGGCTCCGCAAGGCCGCCGTTCTGGACCGCATCGCCCTTCAGGAGGCGGCTTACAGGAGCGGCGCGGGCGCGGCCGATGTGGCGACCGAAGCCGCCGAGCGACTCATGGACCTGGACGACGCGGCCGTGATCTGCGACCCGCGCCACTATGTCCGTCAGCAGTACTCCCACTGGGCCAAGAACCAGTAGCAACGCCGCGGCGGCGGGACTCCCCAGCAAGGTCGCCCGCCGCCGCGGTTCTCCCTGCCCATCCGTAGACAGAACAGGAGAACCCCCAGCATGCCTCACCTGGACGGCTCCGCCCAGCTCGCCGCAGCGCTTGACGCAGCGGCGCGACGCTGGCACGTCTTCCCCCTCCGATTTGGCGACAAGCGCCCCGCCATCCCTGAGTGGGAGGACCGGGCCACCACCGACCCGGACCGCATCACCCGGTGCTGGACGCACGCCCCCTACAACGTCGGCATCGCTACCGGCCCCTCCGGCCTGGTCGTCATCGACCTGGACAGGCCCAAGCACCCCGACGACACGCCGCCGGCCGATTGGGCCGAGTACGGCGTCACCGACGGCGCCGACGTGCTCGCCGTACTCTGTGAGCGTCACGGCCAGCCGTTCCCCGCCGATACGTACACGGTGCGCACCTGGAGCGGCGGCACCCATCTGTACTTCACCGCACCCGAGGGCGAACGCCTGCGCAACACCGCAGGGGGCAGCGCCCGCGGGCTGGGCTGGAAGGTCGACACCCGCGCCGTGGGCGGGCTCGTGGTCGGCGCGGGCAGCACTTTCGACGGACGCCCTTACGAGGTCACCCACAACGGCACCGCGGCGCCCCTGCCGGTCTGGCTCGCCGAACTGCTGCGCCCCGCTCCGCTGCCCCCACAGCAGCCGGTCACGGTCGCGCTCGCCGGTCGCGACCGGCGAGGCAAGTTCCTGAACGCCGCGGTCAATGGCGAGTTGGCCCGTGTCACCAACTCCGGCGAAGACCAGCACAACACCGCGCTCTACATCGCCTCCGTCGCCCTCGGACAGCTCGTTGCCGGGGGAGAGCTGAGCGAAGCCGCTGTGACCGGCTGGCTCTTGCCCGCCGCGCTTCAAGTCGGCCAGGGCGAGCGTGAGGCACTGCGCACCATCGCCTCTGGGCTCAGGGCCGGAGCACGGCGCCCCAGGAAGGTCGCAGCATGAGTGCCAACCCCATCCCGCCCCTGCACCTGTACTCCGTGCCCAGCGACACAGAGACACCCCCGGTGGCGCCGCCGAAGCGGGAGCGTCCGCGGACCGCGTGGACGGCCGATCAGCTCATGGCCGCGGACTTCCCCGAGCCGAAGTGGGCCGTGCCCGGCATCCTCGCCGAAGGTGTCAGCCTGCTCGCCGGACCGCCGAAGGTCGGCAAATCCTGGCTCTCTTTGGGGCTTGCGCTCGCGGTTGCGGCCGGGGGCCAGGCGTTCGACTCCGTACCGGTCCAAGGCGGACCCGTGCTCTACCTCGCCCTTGAAGACACCCCGCGCCGACTTCAGACCCGGATGGGCAAGCTGTTGGGCGGACAGCCCGCGCCCGCTGGGCTCACCCTGGTCACCGAATGCCCGCCCTTCCCCCAGGGCGGAACCGAGGCCATCGCACAGTGGCTGGACCGCAACCCTGACGCTCGCATGGTCGTCATCGACGTCTTCGCCAAGATGCGCGGACAGGCCCCACAAGGGGTGTCGGCGTACGACGCGGACTATGTCTCCGTCGGCTACGCGAAGCGGCTCGCCGATCACTACGGCATTGCCGTGGTTCTGGTCCACCACGTCCGCAAGGCAGGCTCCGACGACTTCCTCACTGAGGTCTCCGGGACCAACGGCATCGCGGGAGCGGCAGACGCCACCCTCGTACTGAAACGAGCGCGCGGGCAGGCAGACGGCATCCTGCACGTCACCGGCCGGGACGTGGACGAAGCCGAGTACGCCCTCAGCTTCCAAGCCGCCTCCGGCGCCTGGCACTTGCTGGGCGGCCCCGTCTCCGACCACACCGTCGGCGACACCCGAGCCGCGATCCTGCGCTACGTCCGAGCCCACCCCGGCTCGAAGCCCAAGGACATGGCGAGCGAGCTGTCACACGTCGACATCGACACGATCCGCCGGACGTGCTCCCGCATGGCCGAGGCGGGACAGCTCACCAAGGACGGCAGCGGCCGGTACTACCCGGACACCGAGACCCGGACACAGGGCGCGCCGGAGGTGTCCGAGCTGTCCGACTGTCCGGTTACCCCACCTGACCAGCACGAACGGGCCGGACAGTCGGAAATGGAGCTGTCCGGGCTGTCCGGCTCCGACACCACGGCGCCCGACCTGAGGAGGAACCCGTGACCCTCGCCATGCCTGAGCGGGACGTGTCCGCCGAACCCCTTCTCTACCGGGTGAAGGACGCCATGCGCGTCCTGAACATGAGCCGGACCGTCATCTACGACCTGATCCGCGCTGGCCGTCTCCGCACCGTCAAGGAAGGCCGTACGCGGCTCATCCCAGCATCCGCAATCACTGACTACGTCGCGCTCCTTGAGCGCGAGGCAGGGGGACAGTAGTGGCCAAGCGTCGCAGTAGGGGAGACGGCGGTCTCTACTGGAACGAGAGCCGACAGCGCTGGATCGCGGCTGCCAGTCTCGGCTATGACCCGAGTGGCAAGCGGATCATGAAGCGTGCGAGTGGCAAGACCAAGACCGAGGCGAAGAACAAGCTGAAGGAGGTTCTTCGCGACCATGAGGACGGTCTCGCCATCGCGCCCACCGGCTACACGGTGGAGAACGCAGTGAACGACTGGCTGATGTACGGCTTGGCCGGTCGGGACAAGGGGACGCTGGACGCGTGCACCATCCTGAGCCGGAGGCACGTGATCCCTTCCCTGGGGGCTCGCAAGCTCCGTGATCTGAGCGCGGAAGATGTGGACAAGTGGCTTGCCGCCAAGGCCAAGACGCTCAGCACCCGCACTTTGCAGGGCATCCACTCGTGCCTGAATCGTGCGGTGAAGCGCGCCATGGCGCGGGACAAGGTGAAGCGCAACGTAGTCGAGTTGTGCTCCATCCCGAAGGGGCAGCCGGGACGACCGTCCAAGGCCCTGACACTCGCCCAAGCCGAGGCGGTCCTCAAAGCCGCCGCGGACACGTCCATGCACGCGTACGTCGTGCTGGCGCTGCTCACGGGCGCCCGTACCGAGGAACTGCGGGCGCTCACCTGGGACCACGTCTTTCTCAAGGGCGAGCCGGACGCGAGTCCGCCCATCCCGCCGTACATCGCGGTGTGGCGGTCGGTCCGTGCCGGAGGGGACACGAAGACGCGGAAGTCCCGGCGCACGCTCGCCCTTCCTGCCCGGTGCGTGGAAGTGCTCTGGCAGCACTGGGAGGACCAGGGATGGGACCGGCTCGCCGCGGGCGACAAGTGGGAGGAACACGGGCTGGTGTTCTCGTCAGCCGTCGGTAAGGAACTCGACTCCACGAACGTCCGGCGAGCCTTCCGGCAGGCCATCACCAAGGCAGAGGGGGTGAACGCGAAGGAGTGGACGCCGCGGGAGCTGCGGCACAGCTTCGTCTCACTGCTGTCGGACAGCGGGGTGCCGCTCGAAGAGATCTCGCGGTTGGTCGGGCACTCCGGGACGGCCGTCACTGAGGAGGTCTACCGGAAGCAGATCCGCCCCGTGATCCAGACGGGAGCGGTCGCCATGGATGGCATCTTCAAGGCCGATCCCAAACCGTAGACACTCAGTTAGACACTCAGCACGAATCAGGGCCGGTTTCCCCTGAGGAAAACCGGCCCTGACCTGCTGTTTCTCTGTCGGGGTGGCGGGATTTGAACCCACGACCTCTTCGTCCCGAACGAAGCGCGCTGCCAAGCTGCGCTACACCCCGATGTCGTTGTTCCAGTGGCCCCGCATTGCTGCAGGCCCGTGGCGACATCGATTACTTTAGCGGACTGGCGGCCTGAGACGAAATCCGGTTTTCGGGGCCCCGGGGCTGGGGGCGGATGTGGTCCACGGTGACGGTCAGCAGGGCCAGTGCGTAGAAGGCCAGGCCGAAGATGGTCGCGTTGCCGAGGACGCCGGTGTAGCCGTGGGTGGTGACGTCCAGGAACGGGTACGGGTAGCGGGCCGTCGAGCCCGGGGGCAGCAGGGCGCCACGGGTCAGGGCGAAGACCAGGTAGGTCAGGGGGTAGAGCAGCCACCCGGCCGCGTAGCGGGGGCGCAGGCAGCCCGGCCTGGTGAGCAGCAGCCAGTCGAGGGCCATGCCGAGCGGCGTCACGGTGTGCAGGAGCTGGTTCGAGAGGGCGTGCCAGTGCGGCGATGCCGGCGCCGGTCCCTCCGTCATAGAGAAGCCGCTTGAGCCGTTCGCCAGGACCAGGTGGTGGACGAGGCCCGTGATCGCGATGAGGAAGAGCGTGGCGCCGGTCAGCCATGGCGGGAGCGGGCGGCGGCCTCGCCACGCCCGCCATGCGGAGAGGCCGAGGACCACCGCCACCAGCAGATTGCTCTGGACGGTGAAGTAGCTGAGGACGCGTTGGGGGCTGCCGGTGACCAGGTCGATCACGATTCCGGTCACTGCGACGAGGGCGATCAGCGCGCGCAGGGCGGCCACGAGGGGACGGCGTACGGGTGGCACGACCGCCTCCGCGGGAACACCCGAGGCGCTTGAGCTGCTGGGGCTGTCTGAGGTCCCGGGGCTGCCTGAGGTGCGTGAGGCGCTTGAGGCGCTTGAGGTGCCTGCGCTGCCCGAGGGGGGTGGAGCGATCATCCATCCACGGTAGGGGCATAGGCGTCGGGGGCGTCGGGGGCGTCGTGGCGGTTCTTAGGGCCCCGGCCTCCCGGCCCCCCCGGGCCTCGGGAGCCTCCCGGCCCCGCCGGCCGGGGTGCGGGAGCCAGGCGGCCCCCGCCTCCCGGCCCCGGCCCCGGGAGCCAGGCGGCCCCCGCACCCCGGCCCCGGCCCCGGCCCCGGGGAGCCAAGCGGCCCCAACAGCTTCAGGCCCCGCGCCCCACCCCCGCCCCGGCCCCCACCCCCCGCGACGTCAGCGTAAGCAAGGTCGCCTCCGGCGGGCACGCGAACCGCATCGGCGTGTAGCGGTTCGCCCCGCATCCCGCCGACACGTGCATGAACGACGTCCGCCCCTCCGCCGTATGCGTGGAGAGCCCCTTCACGCGGTCCGTGTCGAGGTCGCAGTTGGTGACCAGGGCCCCGTAGAAGGGAATGCAGAGCTGCCCGCCGTGGGTGTGGCCGGCGAGGATCAGCGGGTAGCCGTCCGCCGCGAACGCGTCCAGGCAGCGCAGGTACGGAGCGTGCACGATGGCCATCGAGAAGTCGGCCCCGGAGTCGGGACCGCCCGCCACGCGCGCGTACCGGTCCCGTTTGATGTGCGGGTCGTCCAGGCCGGTGAGGCCGATCTCGTAGCCGTCGATCTTCAGTGAGCCGCGGGTGTTCGTGAGGTTGACCCAGCCCGCATCGTCGAAGGCGTCGCGCAGACCCTCCCAGGGGTTGTGGATGACGCCGACGGCGGGTGCGTTGCCGTTCAGACCGTGCTTGCCCTGGGCTTTTTCGAACAGATAGCGGGCGGGATTGCGCGGCTTCGGTCCGTAGTAGTCGTTCGAGCCGAAGACGTACGCCCCGGGGAACCGCATCAGCGGGCCGAGCGCGTCCAGCGTCTCCGGTACGCCCTCGGGGTCGGAGAGGTTGTCGCCCGTGTTGATCACGAAGTCGGGGCGCAGGCCCGCGAGCGAGCGCAGCCACCGCTGCTTCTTGCGCTGCCCGGACACCATGTGGATGTCGGAGACCTGGAGGACCCGCAAGGGGCGCATCCCCGACGGCAGTACGGGCACCGTGACCCGCCTCAACCGGAAGGAACGGGCCTCGAAGCCCACCGAGTAGGCGAGACCGGCCGCAGCCGTCGCCGTGATGCCCAGGGGTACTGCGTATCGCGCGCGCATCCTCCCATCGTGTCAGACGCCGCCCGGCCCGAATCCGGAGGGCGCCCGGCGGCAACCGGCCCGCGCCCCAGGGAAATCGGCGGGCAGGAAACCGCCCGCACCTGCCACAATCAACCCATGACCACGCTCAAGTCGAAGCTGCAGGAAGACCTCACCGCCGCGATCCGGGGGCGCGACGAGCTGCGCTCCTCGACGCTCCGGCTGACCCTCACCGCCGTCACGAAGGAGGAGGTCGCGGGCGTCCAGGCGCGCGAGCTCTCCGACGACGACGTCCAGAAGGTGATCGCCCGCGAGGCGAAGAAGCGCCGTGAGGCCGCCGACGCGTTCGGACAGGCGGGGCGCACCGAGCAGGCGGAGCGGGAGAAGGCGGAGGGCGAGGTTCTCGCCGAGTACCTCCCGAAGCAGCTCTCCGACGACGAGCTCCAGGCGATCGTCGCCGAGGCCGTCGCGGAGGCCAGGGCCGCCGGCGCCGAGGGCCCGCGAGCCATGGGCCAGGTCATGAAGATCGTCAACCCGAAGGTGGCGGGCCTCGCCGAGGGCGGCCGCGTCGCCGCCACGGTCAAGAAGCTCCTCGCGGGCTGATCCGGCCCAGCCGCCCCCGCGTACACATGCGTAAATGCGTATAAGTACGTATACATATGCGCGTACGAAGGTGAGGGCGCCCCCTGCTCCAGGGGGCGCCCTCACCTTCGTACGCAAGCGGTACGTACGCGGGTAAAACCCGTACTACCGGCGCCAGCCTCCGCCGATCCCGCCCCCATTGCCATGACCGCCGCCGTTCCCGGCGCCGCCGAGCACGTCCGGCGGGATGGTGATGTCCGGCCACGGGTTGCCGCCGCCACCGCCACCGGCGCCTCCGCCCCCATCACCCGGCTTGCCGTCGTCGTGGCCCCCGCCCCCGTTCCCGCCGCCGTTCCTGTTCTTGTCCTTGTTCTTGTCGTGGCCCTTGTCCCCACCGGGGAGCTGTACGGAGTTGAAGTCCGGCGCCGGCTTGCCCGTCAGGGCGCCGCTCATCGCGTCGCGCCAGATCGGGCCCGGCACCTCGCCACCGAAGACCTTGTCGTACGGGACGCCGCCGATGGTGATGTCGACCATCTGCCGCTTGTGCTGCGGGTCGCCGACCCAGACCGCGCCCGACATGTTCGGGGTGTAGCCCACGAACCAGGCCGCGTAGCGGAAGTCGGTCGTACCCGTCTTGCCCGCGCTCGGTCGCGAGCCCAGACCGGCCTGCTGGCCCGTGCCGTCCTCGACCACGCCCTTCAGGAGGGTGTTCATCGTGTCCGCGGTCTTCTCCGACATCGCGCGCGAGCACGTCGACTTCGGCACCGGCAGCGACTTGCCGCCGAGCGTGGTGATCGACTCGATGGCGATCGGCGAGCAGTACGTGCCGCGCGAGGCGAAGGACGCGTACGCGCTCGCCATCGTCAGCGGCGACATCTCCTGGGTGCCCAGCGCGATCGAGGGCGCCTGGGCCATCTCCTTGCCGTCGGCCCGCTCGACGCCCATCTTGTCGGCCATCTTCGTCACCGGGCAGATGCCGATGTCACCGATGAGCTGCACGTAGTAGGTGTTGACCGACTTGGCGGTCGCTTCCTTCATGCCGTACGGGCCGACCTCGGTCTCGTTCTCGTTGGTGAGCTTCTCGTTGTTGGCGTTCACCCAGTTCTTGCCGTCACAGGCCGAGACCCGCGCCGGATACGGCATCTCGTACGGGGACGAATACCTCTGCCCGGCGGACTTGCCGCCCTCCAGGGCCGCCGCCGCGACGATCGGCTTGAACGTCGAACCCGGCTGGTAGCCCGCGCCGCCTCCCATGGAGTCGTCCACGGAGAGGTTGATCGTGGTCTCGTTCTTCTGGAAGCCGTAGGGCCGCGACTGGCCCATGCCGAGGATCTTGCCCGTGCCCGGCTCGACGATGGTGGCGGCGGTCGCCACGTCGTCGGTCTTGTTCACGTGGTCCTTGATGGACGCCTGCACCGAGTCCTGCGTCTGCGGGTCGAGCGTCGTACGGATCCTCAGGCCGCCGCGGTTCCAGACCTTGGCCCGCTCTTCCTTCGTCTTGCCGAAGACCGGGTCGTTGAGGAACACCTCGCGTACGTAGTCGCAGAAGAAGCCGGCGCCGCTGACCGCGGTGATGCAGCCGTTCTTGGGGCGGCTGACCTTCAGGCCGAGGTCCGTCCGCTTCGCCTTGGCGGCCTCCTGCTGCGAGATGTCGTGGGTGTCGGCCATGCGCTGCAGCACGACGTTGCGCCGCTGGGTGGCCTCCGCCGCGTCGTTGACCGGGTCGTACCGGCTGGGCGACTGCACGATGCCGGCGAGGAGCGCGGCCTCCTGGAGCTGCAGGTCCTTGGCCGGCTTGGAGAAGTAGCGCTGGGACGCGGCCTCGATGCCGTACGCCTGCTGACCGAAGTAGGTGATGTTCAGGTAGTTGTTGAGGATGCGCTTCTTGCCGAGCTTGTCCTCGACCTGAATCGCGTACTTCAGCTCGCGGATCTTGCGGCCGAGCGTCTGCTGCGTGGCCTCGGCGACCTTCGTCGGGTCGTCGCCCGCCTCCTCGACGAAGACGTTCTTCACGTACTGCTGTGTGAGCGTCGAGGCGCCCTGGGATACGCCGCCGCTCTGCGCGTTCTGGTTGAGGGCGCGCAGGATGCCCTTGAGGTCGACCGCGCCGTGCTCGTAGAAGCGGGCGTCCTCGATCGCGACGATCGCCTTCTGCATGTACGGCGAGATGTCCTTGAGGGGCACCACCGTGCGGTCGCGCGAGTAGACGGAGGCGATCTGGCCACCCTTGCTGTCCAGGATGCTGGTGCGCTGACTGAGCGGCGGCTGCTTCAAGTTGGAGGGGATCTCGTCGAACCCCTCTACGGAACCCTTGGCCGCGAGACCCAGCGCTCCGGCCGCGGGCAGGGCGATCCCGGCCAGCACCGCACCCGCCAGCACGCTGACACCTAGGAACTTCGCAGCCTGCTGAATTGGTGACAGACCACCGCCGGAGCGCTTCTTTCCCATGAGGGCAGCCTAATCCGTAGTCAACGGCGTTCCGAGGGAGTGGGTGTTCCTCGGGATGTTCGAGTGCCGGATCGTGACATCCGAGGTCGGTGGTCCGTGACATCCCGGGTCGGTGGACCACTCTGCGTCAAATCGCCGGACAGGGGCCGATGCCTTGGCCTAAGCTGCTCTCAACTGTCACAGCAGTACGGTGCGGCAGCAAGCCCTCCGCCGCTTCCGGATCCGATGGATTTATGTCCGTATACGCCCTATGTGGCGTCAGGCATCCGTTGTGACTCAACTGAAACGTCCCGGTTTGCCGGGTTCCTCACGCATGTCGCCAGCTCACTCCGTCGGGTGATCTGCCGCTTACGCATAGTCCGTTCGGGCCATCCAAGATTGGGCCCGAAGGGGGTGTTGCGCTGTGCCCACCTTCCGTAACGTCCTCAACTGGCGGCGGTGAATATGCCGCTGCCGCCGTGGGGGAGCCTCGATTCGGGAGAGGACGGCGCCGGTATGGGCTGGGTAACCGACTGGAGTGCGCAGGCGGCCTGCCGCACTACCGATCCAGATGAACTGTTCGTTCAAGGAGCAGCGCAGAACAGGGCCAAGGCGGTGTGCACCGGATGCCCGGTGCGGACCGAGTGCCTGGCCGACGCGCTCGACAACCGCGTCGAGTTCGGCGTGTGGGGTGGCATGACGGAGCGTGAGCGCCGCGCACTGCTGCGCAGGCGTCCCACCGTCACCTCATGGCGCAGGCTCCTGGAGACAGCGCGCTCCGAGTACGAGCGCGGCGCGGGCCTGCTGCCCGTGGACTTGGAGGACGAGGAGACGTACGAGAGCTACGCGGCGGTCGGCTAGCGCCGTTGGTGGGCTAGCGCCATCGGTGGGTCAGGTTCGGCACGGTCAGCGCTCGGCACGGTCAGCGTTCCGTACCGGGTCAGCGTTTCGGCTGGCTCTGTCCGGTCGGCCCGGCGCGGGGTCCGGCATGCCCGCCGTTCAGCCCGCCAGCCGCTCCCCAATGGCACGGAGCCCCGTCAGGTCGTGCACATCGCCCGGCAGCGCGGCCACTTCTGCCACCGCCACCTCGGGGTGGAGCGCGGTGAAGCGGTCACGCGTGCGCTGCTCACGCGCGAGCAACTGCATGCGCTCGGCGTGCAGCCGCAGCAGCCCCGCCGTCAACCGCTCGACGGACGGGTCGGCCGAGGGGCCAGTCGAGCCGGTCGATGGATCAGCAGGTGATGCGACAGGTGATCCAGCAGGTGATCCAACAGAGATTTGAGCCGAGGTTTCAGCAGGGGCCGAGGTTTCAGCAGGGACGTCAGCAGAGATGTCAGCAGGGACTTCAGCCGTGGGTTCGTCGCGACTCTCAGACGTCGCCGGATTATCGGAGGAGTTACGACCTCCAATCTTCCCGTCCTCCTGATCCACAATGCCGCTCTCATCAAGATTTTCCGCGGCGGCAAGCGCCCGCTCGGCCGAAAGCTGAGCGGCACCGCTGCCGTGCACACGGTTCAGCACCAGACCGGCCAGCGGCATGTCGTCGGCGGCCAGGCGCTCCACGAAGTACGCGGCCTCCCGCAGCGCGTCCCGCTCCGGCGAGGCCACCACGAGGAACGCCGTGCCGGGCGCCTGCAACAGCCGGTACGTGGCGTCCGCCCGCGTACGGAACCCGCCGAACATGGTGTCCATCGCCGCCACGAACGTCTGTACGTCGCGCAGCAGCGGCCCGCCGAGCAGCTTGCCCAGCGCCCCCGTCATCATCGACATCCCGACGTTCAGGAACTTCATCCCGGCCCGGCCGCCCACCTTCGCCGGCGCCATGAGCAGCCGGATCAACTTCCCGTCCAGGAAGGAGCCGAGGCGTTTGGGGGCGTCCAGAAAGTCCAGCGCCGAGCGCGAGGGCGGCGTATCGACGACGATCAGGTCCCACTCGTCGCGGGAGCGCAGCTGGCCCAGCTTCTCCATCGCCATGTACTCCTGCGTGCCCGCGAAGCCCGCCGAGAGCGACTGGTAGAAGGGGTTGCCGAGGATCGCGGCGGCCCGCTCCTTGTCCGCGTGCGCCTCGACGATCTCGTCGAAGGTGCGCTTCATGTCGAGCATCATGGCGTGCAGTTCGCCTTCGCCGGTGCCTGCGCCGTCGATGTCCTTGACCCGCCGCGGCACGTTGTCGAGCCGGTCGATGCCCATGGACTGGGCGAGCCTGCGCGCCGGGTCGATGGTCAGTACGACGACCTTGCGGCCCCGCTCGGCCGCGCGCAGGCCGATGGCGGCCGCCGTGGTCGTCTTGCCGACACCTCCGGAGCCGCAGCACACCACGATGCGGGTCTTCGGGTCGTCGATCAGGGCGTCGACGTCAAGAGTGTGGGTGGGGCCCAGCGCGCGGGCGGGGTCCAGGGGCCGTGTCGAGTCCGAGGTCTGTGCCGGGTCAGAGGTCCGCGTCGAGTCCGAGGTCTGTGCCGAGTCGGAGGAGGGCCGTGTCGAGGCAGAGGGCCGTGCCGGTTCCGGGGTCATGCGATCCCTTGCTTCCGCAGTGCCGTGGCGAGCTCGTAGAGGCCCGCGAGGTCCATCCCGCCCGCCAGCAGCGGGAGTTCGTGGAGGGGCTGACCGAACTCCGTGAGGACGGCCCGCTGGTCGCGCTCCAGGGCGTACCGCTCCGCGTACTCCGCGGCCTGCTCCAGGAGTGGGTCGACCAGCCGCTCGGCGTTCCCGCCCCGCCGGGCGCCGCCGAGGCCCGCGGCGGACAGCGACTTGGCGATGGCCGTACGAGGAGCCTGCTCCAGGCCCAGCTCCAGCTCGGCCTCGTCCAGCAGTGCCGTACGCACCATGTTGACGATGACACGCCCCACGGGCAGCCGCGCGGCCCGCAGCTCGGCGATGCCGTCCGCGGTCTCCTGGACGGGCATCTCCTCAAGGAGGGTCACCAAGTGCACGGCTGTCTCCGGCGACTTGAGGACCCGCATGACGGCCTGCGCCTGGTTGTGTATGGGCCCGATCTTCGCCAGCCCCGCGACCTCGTCGTTGACGTTCAGGAAGCGGGTGATGCGCCCGGTCGGCGGGGCGTCCATCACGACGCAGTCGTACGCGTACCGCCCGCTCTTGTCCTTCCGGCGCACCGCCTCGCAGGCCTTGCCGGTCAGCAGTACGTCCCGGAGCCCCGGCGCGACGGTGGTGGCGAAGTCGATGGCGCCGAGCTTCTTCAGGGCCCGGCCGGCTCCCCCCAGTTTGTAGAACATCTGGAGGTAGTCGAGCAGCGCCAGCTCGGGGTCGATGGCGAGGGCGTACACCTCCCCGCCCCCGGGAGCGACGGCGATCTTCCGCTCCTCATAAGGCAGCGCCTCCGTCTCGAAGAGCTGCGCGATGCCCTGTCTGCCCTCGACCTCCACGAGGAGGGTGCGCTTGCCCTCCGTCGCGAGGGCGAGCGCGAGGGCGGCGGCCACCGTGGTCTTGCCGGTACCGCCCTTGCCACTGACGACCTGGAGCCTGCTCACACTCGTGAGCCTAACCAGTCGCCGCCCGGGCTACGCAGGAGCCCACCGTGAGCATCCCCTCACACCGACTACAGTCGGCCACATGACCAAGTGGGAATACGCAACCGTGCCTCTGCTCGTCCATGCCACGAAGCAGATTCTGGACACCTGGGGCGAGGACGGCTGGGAGCTGGTCCAGGTCGTGCCCGGGCCGAACAACCCCGAGCAGCTGGTGGCCTATCTGAAGCGCGAGAAGCAGGCATGAGCGGGGCTGGGGCCGTCGAGGCCCGCCTCGCCGAGCTCGGCCTGACCCTGCCCGCGGTCGTGCCGCCGCTGGCCTCGTACCAGCCGGCCGTCCAGTCCGGTGTGTACGTCTACACCGCGGGGCAGCTCCCGATGGTGGAGGGCAAGCTCGCCGTGACCGGCAAGGTCGGCGCCGAGGTCACCCCTGAGGAGGCCAAGGAACTGGCTCGTATCTGCGCGCTGAACGCACTGGCCGCGGTGAAGTCGGTCGCCGGTGATCTCGATCGCATCGCGCGTGTCGTGAAGGTCGTCGGGTTCGTGGCCTCCGCGCAGGACTTCACGGGCCAGCCCGGTGTGATCAATGGCGCGAGCGAGCTGCTGGGCGAGGTACTCGGCGAAAAGGGCGTGCACGCGCGCAGTGCCGTGGGCGTGGCCGTGCTTCCGCTGGACGCGCCGGTCGAGGTCGAGTTCCAGGTGGAGCTGACCTCTCCGTAGGGCCTGATTGTTGCCTCTCGAACATCAGCTCACTTGGGGATAGCCTCCGCCCATGGCAAATGGGCAGTGGTACCCCCCGGAGTGGCCCGACCGCATCCGCGCCCTCGCGAGCGGTGAGCTGACTCCGGCCACCCCGCGCCGCGCCGCCACCGTCATGCTGCTCAGGGACGGGCGGGGCGGGCCGGACGGGGCCGGGAACGGCGCGGGCGGCGAGAACGGCGCGCACGGCGAGAACGGCGCGAAGGGTGCGCCTGAAGTACACATGCTGCGCAGACGCGCCTCCATGGCCTTCGCCGGAGGCGCGTACGCGTATCCGGGCGGGGGCGTCGATCCGCGCGACGACGACCGCCTGGTGCGCTGGGCGGGGCCCACGCGCGCGTCCTGGGCCGCCCGGCTGGGCGTCGACGACGAGGCCTCGGCGCAGGCGATCGTCTGTGCGGCGGTCCGGGAGACGTACGAGGAGGCGGGCGTGCTGCTCGCCGGGCCCTCCCCGGAGACCGTCGTCGGCGACACCACGGGGGAGGACTGGGAGGCGGACCGCGAAGCCCTGGTGGCCCGCGATCTGTCCTTCGCGGACTTCCTGGACCGCAGGGGACTGTTCCTGCGCAGCGACCTTCTCGCGGCCTGGGCGCGGTGGATCACTCCGGAGTTCGAGCCCAAGCGCTACGACACGTTCTTCTTCGTGGCGGCGCTTCCGGAGGGGCAGCGTACGCGCAATGCCTCTACGGAGGCGGACCGTACCGTCTGGATCCGCCCGGCGGAGGCGGCTGCCCGCTACGACGAGGGGGAGCTGCTGATGATGCCGCCGACGATCGCGACGCTGCGGGCGCTGAGCGCCTACGTGTCGCCTTCCGCGGCGCTTGCCGCGGCCGCGGTGCAGGACATGGCTCCGGTGCTCGCGCGGGCGCGGCTGGAGGGCGGGGAGCTGGTGCTGTCCTGGCCGGGCCACGGGGAGTTCACCAAGCGGATCGCTTCCGGCGGGGCGAGGTGACTCCGGGCCCGGGGCCCAGCGGTCCTCTGGAGCGCCTCTCCGGCAAGGAACTCGCCGACCCGCCCGCCCGCTGCCCCGCAGTGATCCCTGGCCCCACCGACTGGACCCTGGACCAGAACCCCCAGCCCCCGACGGGAGTCACCCCCGCATGACAGATGCCGCCGCCCTCCCGGGCCAACCCCGTGGCGGAGTCCTCAGCGGGCCCGCCACCGACCGTGCGGTCAACGTTCTCGCGCCCAACCCCTCCGCCATGACGCTGGACGGCACCAACACCTGGATCGTGTCGGAGCCGGACTCCCCCCTGGCGGTGGTCATCGACCCTGGCCCGCTCGACGACGCGCATCTGAGCCGCGTGATCGAGGCGGCCGAGAAGATGGGCAAGCGCGTGGCGCTGACCCTCCTGACGCACGGCCACCCCGACCACGCGGAGGGCGCTTCCCGCTTCGCCGAGCTGACCCGGACCCACGTACGCGCCCTCGACCCCGCCCTGCGTCTGGGCGACGAGGGCCTCGGGGCCGGTGACGTGATCACCACGGGCGGACTGGAGATGCGCGTGGTCGCCACCCCCGGGCACACCGCGGACTCGCTCTGCTTCCATCTCCCCGCCGACCGCGCGGTCCTGACGGGCGACACGATCCTCGGCCGCGGTACGACGGTCGTGGCGCACCCTGACGGCCGCCTGGGCGACTATCTCGACTCCCTGCGCCGTCTCCGTTCCCTGGCGGTCGACGACGGCGTCCACACGGTCCTGCCGGGCCACGGGCCGGTCCTCGAAGACGCCCAGGGAGCCGTCGAGTTCTACCTCGCGCACCGGGCCAACCGGCTGGCCCAGGTCGAGACGGCCGTGGAGAACGGCCACGTCGGGGCCGCGGCCGTCGTCGCACACGTGTACGCGGACGTGGACCGCTCCCTGTGGCCGGCCGCGGAACTCTCGGTCCGGGCGCAGCTGGAGTACCTGGGGGAACACGGCCTGATCTGACCGAGCGCCGGTCGCACGCGCACATACGTTGATGGGCCCCGCCTCCGAAGAGGCGGGGCCCATCAACGTACAGACACAGCGTCAGCGCGACCGCTTGGCGAGCCGCTCCACGTCCAGAAGGATCACCGCACGCGCCTCCAGGCGCAGCCACCCGCGCCCGGCGAAGTCCGCAAGCGCCTTGTTGACCGTCTCGCGGGAGGCGCCGACCAGCTGGGCGAGCTCCTCCTGCGTGAGGTCGTGCACGACGTGGATGCCCTCCTCGGACTGCACGCCGAAGCGGCGTGACAGATCGAGCAGCGCGCGGGCCACTCGGCCCGGCACGTCGGAGAAGACCAGGTCGGACATCTGGTCGTTGGTCTTGCGAAGGCGCCGGGCGACGGCACGCAGCAGTGCGGCGGCCACCTCGGGCCGGGCGTTCAGCCACGGCTGGAGGTCGCCGTGGCCGAGGCCGAGCAGCTTCACCTCGGTGAGGGCGGAGGCCGTGGCCGTCCGCGGACCCGGGTCGAAGAGCGACAGCTCACCGATCAGCTCACCGGGGCCGAGCACCGCCAGCATGTTCTCCCGGCCGTCGGGCGAGGTGCGGTGGAGCTTCACCTTGCCCTCGGTGACCACGTACAGGCGGTCTCCGGGGTCGCCCTCATGGAAAAGCGCATCCCCGCGCGCGAGCGTCACCTCACTCATGGAGGCGCGGAGCTCCGCGGCCTGCTCGTCATCGAGCGCCGCGAAGAGCGGGGCGCGCCGCAGAACGTCGTCCACGAGTTCTCTCCTTGTCGACCTGCATCAGGGGACCGTGTTCCCCAGTTTGCCGGACGGTCCAAACAGTGTGATCAGTCACAAGTCTGCCGCACCGGCGTGGCGTGCTGTGCGGGAGGGGGCCAATTGGGGGCCGATCCATGAGGCCAAGGACGGATGTCAGTGTCGGGCTCTAGGCTGGCCGGGTGTCCAAAAAGCCGGTGAACGCACAGGCGGAGGGGGCTGAGCAGGTGGCCGCGCCCCCCGATTCCGCTGTGGGCGAACAGGCGTCCGGGGTGTCGGACAACCCGGCAAATCGGACAGCCGTGGCGGGTCCGGCGGGTACGTCGCCGCTGAAGCGGACAGCTGCCGGTCATCTCGCCGCCCCCCGCACCGGCCGGCCCCGCGAGGCAATCGCCCTCCCCAGGAAGGCCCCCTCAGTGAAGAAGCCAACACCCTCCACGAAGCCGGCGCCTCCCACGAAGCCCACACCCACCGCGAAGGCGCCCGCCACCAAAAACCCTGGACCCGGCCCCAAGCAGGCCGCGCCCACCAGGAAGAAGGCGTCGCCCGCCGAGAGCCTCGCGCCCAGGGCGAAGAGCGCTGCGCCCACGGCCGAGGAGCAGGTGCCCGGCGCGAGCACTGCGCCCACGGCGAAGAGGGCTGCGCCCGCCGCCAAGGAGCAGGTGCCCGCCGCGAGCACTGCGCCCACGGCGGAGAACGCTGCGCCCGCGACGAAGAACGCCGCGCCCGCCAGCAAGAAGCAGGCACCCGCCGCAAGCCCCGCGCCCACGGCGAAGAACGCCGTATCCACGGCCAAGAAGCAGGCACCCGCAGCAAGCATTACGCCCACGAAGAAGAGGGCCGCGCCCGCCGCCAAGACGCCGGCGCCCGCCGCGAGCCCCGCACCCGCCGCCAAGAAATCCGCCCCCGCCGCAAAGAAGCGAACACTCGCTGTGAAAAAAGCCGAGCCCACCGCAGAGAACACCGAGCCCACTACGGAGAACGCAGCGGCCGCTACAGAAGCCACAGTGCCCGCCCCCAAGCCCCCCGTCGCCGCTCCCAAGACCTCCACCCCCACCGCGAGGAAGACCGGCCCCGCCGCGAAGAAGCCCAAGCAGTCCAAGCAGTCCAAGCAGTCCAAGCAGTCCAAGCAGCCCAAGCAGCCCAAGCAGCCCAAGGCCCCCGCGGCCAAACCCCCGTCCACCCCTCCGGAGGAGTCCCGCACCGCACTGGTCCGCCGTGCCCGGCGGATCAACCGTGAGCTCGCCGAGGTGTACTCGTACGCCCACCCCGAGCTGGACTTCGAGAACCCCTTCGAGCTCCTGGTCGCCACGGTTCTCTCCGCGCAGACCACCGACCTGCGCGTGAACCAGACGACGCCCCGCCTGTTCGCCAAGTACCCCACCCCGGAGGACCTGGCCGCAGCCGTGCCCGAGGAGGTCGAGGAGCTGATCAGGCCGACCGGGTTCTTCCGCGCCAAGACGAAGTCGATCATGGGTTTGGCGAAGGCCCTGACGGACGACTTCGGAGGCGAGGTGCCGGGACGCCTCGATGACTTGGTCAAGCTGCCCGGCGTAGGCCGCAAGACCGCGTTCGTCGTGCTGGGCAACGCCTTCGGCGTCCCCGGCATCACCGTCGACACCCACTTCGGGCGGCTCGTCCGCCGCTGGAGGTGGACCGAGGAGACGGACCCGGAGAAGGTCGAGACTGCCGTCGCCTCGCTCTTCCCGAAGAGCGAGTGGACGATGCTCTCGCACCGCGTGATCTTCCACGGCCGCCGCATCTGCCACTCCCGCAAGCCCGCCTGCGGCGCCTGCCCGATCGCCCCGCTCTGTCCGTCGTACGGAGAGGGCGAGACCGATCCGGAGAAGGCGAAGAAGCTCCTGAAGTACGAGATGGGCGGCTTCCCGGGCCAGCGCCTCAAGCCCCCGGCCGATTACCCCGGAAAGCCCGCGCCTCCGTTGGCCGCGGGGTGAATGGGGAACAAGGCGGAACGAACCCAGGGGCAAAGAGCGTTGTCCAGAGACGGACGGGGGTGCCGATGACGCACGCGAGCGACACGACAAGCACGAGCGACACGAGCAGCACGATCAACGCGGCTGACAGCCGTAACCAAGTACAGGCAACGGCAAAGGCACCGGCGCAAGCCCAGGCACACGCCCTCCTCAGCACCGACGGCCTCCCCTCCTGGCTGACCCCCGTGGCCCGCGCCGCCAAGACCATCCAGCCGCTCCAGCTGAGCCGCTTCCTCCCCCCGGAGGACGGCGCCGGACGCCAGTCCGCGGTGCTCGTCCTCTTCGGAGAGGGCGAGCGAGGCCCCGAGCTGCTCCTGATGGAGCGCGCCGGTTCCCTCCGTTCCCACGCGGGGCAGCCGTCCTTCCCGGGCGGGTCCCTGGACCCCGAGGACGGTGATCCGCAGACGGACGGGCCCTTGCGCGCCGCTCTGCGCGAGGCGGAGGAGGAGACCGGCCTCGACCCCCGAGGCGTCCAGCCCTTCGCCGTGCTGCCGCGCCTCTTCATCCCGGTGAGCGACTTCGTCGTGACGCCCGTGCTCGGCTGGTGGCGCACCCCGACCCCCGTCGGAGCCGTCGATCCGAACGAGACCGCCCGCGTCTTCACGGTCCCCGTGGCCGATCTCACGGATCCGGCGAACCGGGCGACGGCGGTCCACCCCAGCGGCCACCACGGCCCGGCGTTCCTCGTCGAGTCCGCTCTGGTCTGGGGTTTCACCGCCGGGGTGATCGATAGAATTCTGCACTTCGCGGGCTGGGAGCGGCCCTGGGACCGCGGTAAGCAGGTCCCACTCGACTGGCGCGCATGACAAAGTTGCGGGGACGTGGGGACCGCGATGCGAGGCGAGGATTGAATCGGTGAACGTGCTGGACGTCCTGTTGCTGCTCGCCGCGGTGTGGTTCGCGATCGTGGGCTATCGCCAGGGCTTCGTGGTCGGCATCCTCTCGGTGACCGGGTTCCTCGGCGGCGGCCTCGTCGCCGTCTACCTGCTGCCGATCATCTGGGACGCCATGACGGACGACGACGCGGCCGCGGTGAGTACGACCGCGGCGGTGGTCGCCGTCGTCATCGTGATCGTCTGCGCCTCGATCGGCCAGGCCTTCACCACCCACCTCGGCAACAAGCTGCGCAGACACATCACCTGGCAGCCCGCCCGCGCCCTGGACGCGACGGGCGGCGCCCTGGTGAACGTGGTGGCGATGCTCCTCGTCGCCTGGCTGATCGGCTCCGCCCTCGCGGGCACGACACTGCCGACGCTCGGCAAGGAAGTACGCAACTCCAAGGTGCTGCTCGGCGTCTCGCGCGCGCTGCCCGGCCAGGCCGACACGTGGTTCGCGGACTTCTCCTCGGTCCTCGCGCAGAACGGCTTCCCGCAGGTCTTCAGCCCGTTCTCGAACGAGCCCATCACGGAGGTCAAGCCCCCTGACCCCAAGCTCGCCAAGAGCAAGGTCGCCACGACCGCCAAGCGGTCCATCGTTAAGGTCCGCGGCGAGGCCCGCGGTTGCGGCAAGGTCCTGGAGGGCACCGGCTTCGTCTTCGCCGACCGCCGCGTGATGACGAACGCGCACGTGGTCGGCGGCGTGGACGAGCCGACGGTCCAGATAGGCGACCAGAACCAGACGTACGACGCGAAGGTCGTCCTCTACGACTGGAAGCGGGACATCGCCGTACTGGACGTGCCCACGCTGAAGGCGCCCCCGCTGCGGTTCACGTCCAAGGACGCGTCCAGCGGCGCCGACGCCATCGTCGCGGGCTTCCCCGAGGACGGGCCGTACGACGTCCGTCCCGCGCGCGTGCGCGGCCGCATCACGGCCGACGGCCCGGACATCTACCACCGCGGCACTGTGCGCCGGGACGTCTACTCGCTCTACGCGACCGTCCGCCAGGGCAACTCCGGCGGTCCGCTGCTCACGCACGACGGCAAGGTCTACGGCGTGGTCTTCGCCAAGTCCCTCGACGACCCGGACACCGGTTACGCACTGACGGTGGACGAGGTGCGCGAGGACATCGAGCGGGGCCGCACCGCCAACCAAGAGGTCGACAGCCAGGGCTGCGCGCTCTAGAGCGACGAGCGGGCACCCGGGCGGGCGCCGAGCGGGAGGGAGCCGGGTGGGTCAGTGGCGTGTGTGGCGGAGCCGTGCGGAGACCCAGCGGGCCCTCCGGCGGAGGATGCGGGGAATGCCCATGCCTTGAGGGGGGCCGTGATGGCCCGGATCCTGCGGCCCGCCCCTCTCATGGCTGTTCAGCGCTGCGGCCGAGCGGCGATTGCGTGCTACGTCACTGTAGTCGTGCGTCCAGCCCATACCCCGACGTGTGCCCGTGCCTCATGGTCGGTAATCGCGCACAGGCCCCCCAATTGGCCTATGCGGGGGGCAATTGGCGTTCGTAGGACAGGTGTTCGCATGTTGCTGGGTTCGCCCGGACTCAGCGGTCCGGCTCTGGGTCCTTCAGCCAGTTCACCAGCTCCGTGGAGAACGCTACCGGGTCCTCCTCGTGCGGGAAGTGCCCGAGCCCGTCGAACAGCCGCCAGCGGTAAGGGGCTTCGACGTACTCACCGGACCCGGCCGCGCTCCTCGTACGCATCACGGGATCGAGTGACCCGTGCAGATGCAGCGTCGGCACCCGCACCGGCCGCTTCATGCGGCGGTTGAACTGGATGCCGTCGGGCCGTGCCATCGACCGCACCATCCAGCGGTACGGCTCGATCGCGCAGTGCGCCGTCGAGGGGATGCACATGGCCCTCCGGTACGCCTCCACCGCCTCGTCCTCCGGCAGCCGGGGCCCCGACCAGTCCCGTACCAGACGGCCCACCAGGGCGCCGTCGTCGGCGACCAGTTGGCGCTCGGGCAGCCACGGCCGCTGGAAACCCCAGACGTAGGAGCCCGCGGTGGTCTGCTTCCTGTCGGACAGCATCGCCGAGCGCCAGCGCCTGGGGTGCGGCATCGAGGAGACGGCGAGGCGGCGCACCAGCTTGGGCCGCATCACGGCCGCCGTCCACGCCAGATATCCGCCCAGGTCGTGCCCGACGAGCGCGGCGTCCGGCTCGCCGAGCGAACGCACGACGCCGGTGATGTCGAGCGCGAGGTTCGCCGGGTCGTAGCCGCGCGGCGTGCGGTCGCTGCCGCCCACGCCCCGCAGGTCCATCGCGACGGCCCGGAACCCCGCGTCGGCGAGCGCCACCAGCTGATGCCGCCACGTCCACCAGAACTGCGGGAAGCCGTGCAGGAGGAGGACCAGCGGCCCGTCCCCCATCTCGGCGATGTGGAAGCGCGCCCCATTGGCGGCCACGTCCCGGTGGGTCCAGGGGCCCTCGATGCGTACGGCCGAGGCCGGTTGCGCCGAATGTGCGGTGGCACCCAGCGTGGGGCCGAGCTGAGCAGGGCCGTGCTGAGCAGGGCCGTGCTGCGCGGCGCCGGTGGGGGCGTGGTCCTGATGGGCGGGGTCCGTCATGAGGACGAGCGTGCCACAGTGGCTCCCGTCTCACCGACTCGGACGTCGAGAGCACCCGCGGGGCTCACGGCACGGGGATGCGGCTTGACGTTCCCCAGTACGGCAGCCGTCTCCTTGGCCGAGGCGGCCACCTTCTGGGGGCCCTTGCCCTTCTTGGCCTTCTTGGCGAAGACGACACCGACCAGCGCGAGCACCCCGGCCACCAGCACATTGGCGGCGAAGGACAGCAGGAAGCAGACGGCGAGGTTCCAGCCGCTCCAGGTCCGGATGCCGTACGCCAGTGCGAAGCTCAGCATCGGCAGCGAGAAGATGAGGACCGCTCCGGCCGCGGCGAACGCACCGCCGCCGATCGCACCGCGCTTGACGTCCTGGCGCAGCTGGGCCTTGGCCAGGGCGATCTCGTCGTGCACCAGCGCGGACATCTCACCGGTCGCCGTGGCGACCAGCTGCCCGAGGCTGCGTTCGGCGCCGACATGACCGTCGGGTGAGCTCATCGCGTTCTCCCCTTTTTCTCTTCTGATCTCTTCTGAGAGATGTCTGCTCAGACTTCTGAGATATGTCTGCTCAGATCATGCCGGACCGTTGTCATCCTCGCGTTCCCCACCCGGCACTTCGGCAAGCCTTCGATGCTCGGCCGCCTTCTTCTCGTAGATGGCGGCCATACGGAGGTGGTACCCCGGGTCGTCCATCTCGTAGATGTCGGGTACGCCGCTGAGGTCGTCGTCGCGCTCCTCTTCCTCCCAGAGCTTGCGGTACTTCGCGTTCCGCATCTTCAGGAGGATTCCGGAGAGCACGGCCGCGATGAGTGAGCCCGTCAGGACGGCGGCCTTGATCTCGTCGGTGAGCAGCGGGTCCTCGGTGAAGGCGAGTTCGCCGATCAGCAGCGAGACGGTGAAGCCGATGCCGGCGAGCGAGGCGACCGCGAACACGTCGGGCCAGGCCAGGTCGTCGTTGAGTTCCGCCTTGGTGAAGCGCGCCGCCAGCCAGGTGCCGCCGAAGATGCCGACCGCCTTGCCGACCACGAGACCGAGCACCACACCGAGTGTCTCCGGCTTGGTGAATACGTCGCCGAGCGCGCCGCCCGAGATGGAGACACCGGCGCTGAACAGGGCGAACAGCGGCACGGCCAAGCCGGCGGAGAAGGGGCGTACGAGGTGTTCGATGTGCTCGCCGGGGGAGTGCCGCTCGCTGTCGTCCTCCTTGTGGCAGCGCAGCATCAGTCCCATGGCGACGCCTGCGACGGTGGCGTGGATGCCGCTGTTGTACATCAGCCCCCAGATGGCGAGGGCCAGCGGGACGTAGATGTACCAGCCGCGCACCCGCTTTCTGAGCAGCAGCCAGAAGACGGCGAGGCCGAGGACGGCGCCGCCGAGCGCGGCGAAGTTCAGGTCGCTGGTGAAGAAGACCGCGATGATCAGGATGGCGAAGAGGTCGTCGACGACGGCGAGCGTGAGCAGGAAGGCGCGCAGTGCGGACGGCAGCGAGGTGCCGATGACCGCGAGGACCGCGAGCGCGAAGGCGATGTCGGTGGCGGTCGGCACGGCCCAGCCGTCCATCGAGCCGCCGCCGACGGTGTTGGTCAGGACGTAGACGAGCGCGGGCGCGGCCATGCCGCAGAGCGCGGCGACGACGGGCAGCGCGGCGGCCCTGGGGTCGCGCAGGTCACCCGCGACCAGTTCGCGCTTGAGTTCGATGCCCGCCACGAAGAAGAAGACGGCGAGCAGCCCGTCGGCCGCCCAGTGCTGGAGGGAGAGGTCGAGCCCGAGCGAGGCGGGCCCGAGGTGGAAGCCGCGTACCGACTCGTATGAGCCGCCGGCCGTGTTCGCCCAGATCAGCGCGGTGACGGCGGCGACGAGCAGCAGGACTCCGCCGACCGTCTCGGCGCGCAGCGCGTCGGCCACGAAGTTGCGTTCGGGCAGGGACAGACGGCCGAGGACCTTGCGGCTGGTGGGGGGGACGGGCGCGGTCACGTGGGTCGACCTCCGGTCGGGTGGGCAGGGCAGAGCACATGCCGACCAGACTTCCCGGCGCACCTAGGTACTTCTCTTCACTTCTTCGCTTCTCGTTCGCGTGAATTCCTGTCGCGACGTTGACGCGATTTTTAGCTTACCTAACGTACGGCCGGACGCATCCGGTGATCTTCACTCTAGGCACAGAGAGGGCACCCGGCGCGCTGCCGGGTGCCCTCCTCGCGTACGTCCGTCAATCCGCGGGCGCGCCTCAGTCCTCGCTGGACGCGGCCGGGAGCCGCGACTGGATCAGCTCCATCACGGAGGAGTCCGTGAGCGTGGTGACGTCACCCAGCTCGCGGTTCTCCGCGACGTCCCGCAGGAGGCGCCGCATGATCTTCCCCGAACGCGTCTTCGGCAGCTCCGCCACCGGAAGGATCCGCTTCGGCTTGGCGATCGGTCCGAGCGTGGTGCCCACGTGGTTGCGCAGGTCGGCGACCAGGCCCTCGTCCTCGGCGTTCGCCGTGCCCCGCAGGATCACGAAGGCGACGATGGCCTGCCCGGTCGTCTCGTCCGCCGCGCCCACGACCGCCGCCTCGGCGACCGACGGGTGCGAGACGAGCGCGGACTCGACCTCGGTGGTGGAGATGTTGTGCCCGGACACGAGCATCACGTCGTCCACGCGGCCGAGGAGCCAGATGTCGCCGTCGTCGTCCTTCTTGGCGCCGTCACCGGCGAAGTAGCGGCCCTCGAAGCGCGACCAGTACGTGTCGATGAACCGCTGGTCGTCGCCCCAGATGGTGCGCAGCATCGACGGCCACGGCTCGGTCAGGACGAGGTAGCCACCGCCGCCGTTCGGCACCTCGTTCGCCTCGTCGTCGACGACGGTGGCGCAGATGCCCGGCAGCGCGCGCTGGGCGCTTCCCGGCTTGGTCTCCGTCACGCCCGGCAGCGGAGAGATCATCATCGCGCCGGTCTCGGTCTGCCACCAGGTGTCCACGATGGGGCACTTGTCGGCGCCGATGTTCTTGCGGTACCACATCCACGCCTCGGGGTTGATCGGCTCGCCGACCGAACCGAGCACCCGCAGGCTGCTGAGGTCGAACTTCGCGGGGATGTCGTCGCCCCACTTCATGAACGTACGAATCGCCGTCGGCGCGGTGTAGAGGATCGTGACCCCGTACTTCTGGACGATCTCCCAGAAGCGGCCCTGGTGGGGGGTGTCGGGGGTGCCCTCGTACATCACCTGCGTCGCGCCGTTCGCCAGCGGGCCGTACGTGATGTACGAGTGGCCGGTGACCCAGCCGACGTCGGCCGTGCACCAGTAGACGTCGGTCTCCGGCTTGAGGTCGAAGACGGCGTGGTGGGTGTAGGCCGTCTGGGTGAGATAGCCGCCGGAGGTGTGCAGGATGCCCTTCGGCTTACCCGTGGTGCCCGAGGTGTAGAGGATGAAGAGCGGGTGCTCCGCGTCGAAGGCCTCAGGCGTGTGCTCGGCGGACTGGCGCCCCGTGATCTCGTGCCACCACACGTCGCGGCCCTCGGTCCACGCCACGTCCTGCTTGGTGCGCTGGACGACGAGGACCTTCTGGACCCCGTCGACCCGTCCCACTGCCTCGTCCACGGCGGGCTTGAGCGCGGAGGGCTTGCCCCGGCGGTAGCCGCCGTCGGCGGTGATGACGACCTTGGCGTCGGCGTCCTCGATGCGGGCGGCGATGGCGTCCGCGGAGAAGCCGCCGAAGACGACCGAGTGCGTGGCGCCGATGCGGGCGCAGGCGAGCATCGCGACGACCGCCTCGGGGATCATCGGCAGATAGACCGCGACGCGGTCGCCCTTCTGGACCCCCAGCTCGGTCAGCGCGTTCGCCGCCCGGCCGACCTCCTCCTTGAGCTCGGCGTAGGTGATGGCCCGGCTGTCGCCGGGCTCACCCTCGAAGTGGATCGCGACACGCTCGCCGTTGCCCGCCTCGACGTGGCGGTCGACGCAGTTGTACGCGACGTTGAGCTTCCCGTCGGCGAACCACTTGGCGAACGGCGGGTTCGACCAGTCGAGCGTCTCGGTCGGTTCCGTGGTCCAGGTCAGCCGGCGGGCCTGCTCGGCCCAGAAGCCGAGCCGGTCAGCCTTGGCCTGTTCGTACGCCTCCGCGGTGACGTTGGCGGAGGCCGCCAGCTCCGCCGGCGGCGCGAAGCGACGCTCCTCCTTCAAGAGGTTGGCCAGGCTTTCATTGCTCACGACATCTCCCTTGCGCTGCTTTGCCGGGGGCGACCGTTGTGTCCGAAGCCACAGCTCATCAGACACAACCCGTGGTGACAAGGGTCTGCCGAAAATTGGTTTAGACCTTTACCTGTTGGGTGCCCCCTTCACATCCCGGGCCGCTCGACCTTGACCAGCGCTGTGGGCGCCACCTGGTCGAAGACGTCGTCGGGAAGATGCTCGGCTCCGCTGCCCTCCGTCAGCAGATAGGCCTGCGCCTCTCCGACATGGAAGTACATGCCGTGCAGTTCGAGCTCGCCTTCGGCCAAGCGGCGCGCCACCGCGTCGTGCGCCTTCAAGTGCTCCAACTGCTGGACCACATTGGTGAGGCAGAGCTGCTCGACCGCATCGGCGGGTGCCCCGCCGGAGAGCCGCGCCCACGCTCTGTCCTGCGCGCCCATCCGCTCCAGGCTCGGCAGGCCATGCCGCAGCCAGCGCCGCAACGGCGTCTGGGCGCCACCGGGTGGCGTGTTGAGCAACGCCTGCATCGCGCCGCACCCGGAGTGCCCGCAGACGGTGATGGACCGCACCTTGAGCGTCTCGACCGCGTACTCGATCGCCGCCGCCACCGAGTCGTCCCCGCTCTCGTCGCCCGGCATCGGCACCAGATTGCCCACGTTGCGTACGACGAAGAGGTCACCGGGACCGCTGGACGTGATCATCGATGTGACGACCCGGGAGTCCGCGCACGTCAGGAACAGCTGCGCCGGCTGCTGTCCCTCGCGCGCGAGCCTGGCCAGCTCGCCCCGCACATGAGGCGCCGTGTTCCGCTGGAACGCGCTGATACCGCTGGCCAGTTGGCGGCCGCTGGGCCGACCCGACTCCTGCTCCTCCTGCGGCCGGTCGCAGTGGTGATTGCGCCAGGGCGCCCACGGTCGGCAGCAGGAGTGCGAAGCGCTCGCGGGCTCGGCGATGCGCGTACCGGCGCGCCCGGTGATCTCGACGCGTCCGCCGTGCGCGGTGTGCTCGTCCTGCCAGCACTGCAACGTCTCGTACGCCGCGTGGTCCATGAAGGAGCCGTCCAGCTCCACGACGACGTCCTCCCCGTGCGGCACGAGATGCAGCGTCCTGCTCAGCCGCGGCACGGCGAGGAACGTCAACTGGCCGCGGGCGCGCACATGGTGGACGCCGTCCTTCGCCTCGTGTGTGATCCGGGTGCGGGCGAGGCGGTGCAGCGCGACGGCGACGGCGACGGCGACGCCGAGCGCGACACCTTCGAGGACGCCGAGGAAGACCACGCCGAGGGTGGTCACGGCGTAGACCACGATCTCGCGGTGGCGGGTGATCGTACGGATGTGGTTCAGGCTGACCATCTGGATGCCGACGGCCATGACGAGGGCGGCGAGGGCCGCGAGGGGGATCAACTCCAGGGCGGGGACCAGGAGCAGCGCGGCCACTACTACCCAAACGCCGTGCAGCATCGTCGAGTTCCGGCTGACGGCGCCCGCGCGCACATTGGCCACGGTGCGCACGGCGACGCCGGCGACGGGCAGGCCGCCGAGCGCACCGGAGACGATGTTGGCGCTGCCCTGGCCGAGCAGCTCGCGGTTGAGGTCGGAGCGGCGCACGCCCGCGTGCAGCTCGGGCTGCTTGGAGACGAGCTTGTCGACGGCCACGGCGCCGAGCAGCGATTGCACGCTGCACACCAGCGTGATGGTGAGTACGGCGGCGACGAGCCCGAGCGCGGGCCCCTCGGGGAGCCCGACCAGCGCATGACTGCGCCAGGAGGGCAGGTCGACTCTGTCGAGCCGCAGACCGGCGGCCGAGGCCACGCCCGTCGCGAGAGCCACCGAGACGAGGGCGGCGGGCATGGCGCGGGCCAAGTGCCCGGCGCGCCCGGGGATCCGTGGCCAGAGCAGCAGGATGGCGAGGGTGAGCAGGCTGGTCGAGAGGGCGGCCGGATGCAGGTCGGCCAGCTGGGCGGGCAGTGCCCGGAGATTGTCGAGCACGACGCTCTGCGGAGTGCCGCCGAGCACGATGTGCAGCTGGGCGACGGCGATGGTGACGCCGATGCCGGCCAGCATTCCGTGCACCACGGCGGGGCTGACGGCCAGCGCGCTGCGGGCCACTCGCAGGCAGCCAAGGCCGAGTTGGGCGAGGCCCGCGAGGACGGTGATGGCGCAGGTGGTGCGCCAGCCGTACCGCTGGATGAGGTCAGCGGTGACGACGGTGAGCCCGGCGGCGGGACCGCTGACCTGAAGCGGTGATCCGCCGAGCCGACCGGCGACGATGCCGCCGACGGCGGCGGCGACCAGGCCCGCCTGGAGTGGGGCTCCGGTGGCGAGGGCGATGCCGAGGGACAGCGGCAGGGCGATCAGGAAGACGGCGATCGACGCGGAGAGGTCGGCGCCGGCGATGCGGAACCTCTTGCGGGGCGGCGGGGCGTGGGGCTCGTTGGCGCCCGGGGTGGGGGTCGAGTCGGTGGGGCGAGTGGGGACGCAGGCAGTCATTTTCCCGTCTCCTCCGGGGCAGCGCGGTCGCGGGACAAGGGGTCCTTCGGAAGGCATCCGAAGGGCGGGTCGCGGCCGTGGGACACGGCGTGCAGCGGCGGGATCTCTCAACTCTCAGTAAACGAACAGTAATGCAGAGTAAAGGCTTCCGGTGGACTAAAGGGGCAAATGGGGCAATCAATCACTCGGACGGATGAATAAAAACTTTTATCGGCTTGTCGGAACGGAGCATTCCGACACCCGTGCGAAGTTGCTGACCGATCTCTGACCGATCTGTCCCGACTTGCACGGAAAGAAGGTGGGCGGAAGATGGCCGCCACCCGGAGAATCACCGCGAGCCTCACCGCCCTCGCGGCCTGTGCCGCAGGGCTGGCCGGCTGTGCGTACGGCGACACCGGCGCGGGCGCCGGAACCAAGGAAGGCGCCCACGGCGCGAAGAAGGCGACCGGTGCCCTGGCGCCCAAGAGCCCGGTTCGCATGATCGGGGACGGCTCCACGGCGTTCACCGGCAAGCAGCCGAACCTACCGAGACCCGCCCGTCTGAAGCCCGGCCAGAAACCACCGCAGTTCGTGGTCTTCTCCTGGGACGGCGCCGGCGAGGACGGCCAGAAGCTGTTCTCCCACTTCCGCAAGGTCGCCAAGCGGAACGACGCCACCATGACGTACTTCCTCAGCGGCGTGTACATGCTCCCCAAGGGGAAGCGCAGGCTCTACAACCCGCCGCAGCACGCGGTCGGCAGCTCGGACATCGGCTTCAACGACCGCAAGGGCATCAAGAGCACCGTGGAGCAGCTCCGCGGCGCCTGGCTCGAGGGCAATGAGATCGGCACCCATTTCAACGGCCACTTCTGCGGCAAGGGCCGCGGGGTCGGCGAGTGGTCCGTCGGCGACTGGATGAGCGAGATCAACCAGGCCAAGTCCTTCGTGAAGGCCTGGAAGACGAACGCGGGCTTGAAGAAGGCGCAGCCCCTGCCCTTTGACTACGACAAGGAGCTGATCGGCGCCCGCACCCCCTGCCTGGAAGGGCAGAAGAACTTCATGCGAGCGGCACGGAAGATGGGCTTCCGCTACGACACCAGCGGCGTCAACGACCAGGTCTGGCCCAAGAAGAAGAACGGCCTCTGGGACCTGTCGATGCAGCTCGTCCCGGTCCCGGGCCGCGGGTTCGAGACGCTCACCATGGACTACAACTTCATGATCAACCAGTCCGGTTCGACCTCGAACGGCGACCCTTCCATGCATGAGTACTGGGGCGACCAGATGCGGGACGGGCTGCTCCGGGGCTTCAAGCGCGCGTACAAGGGCAACCGTGCGCCGCTGATCATCGGCAACCACTTCGAGTCGTGGAACGGCGGCACGTACATGCGTGCCATCGAGGAGACGATCGAGGCGGTCTGCACCAAGCGCGAGGTGCGCTGCGTCTCCTTCCGGCAGCTCGCCGACTGGCTCGACGCGCAGGACCCGAAGGTGCTGGCGAAGCTGAGCAAGCTTCGGGTCGGCAAGGCGCCGAAGAAGGGCTGGGCGGAGTACCTGTCCGCCCAGCCCGCACCGGCCCCGAAGGGCGTCCCGGGAGCTCCGGCGGTCAAGCCGTAGCTCTACGGCCCTGTTCAGGCAGGGATGACCGGTCAGGCAGGGGTGACCGATGAGGCAGGAATGACCAGTCAGGCGGGAGTGACCATCTGCTCGCGCAGAACGAAGTCGGGGTCGACCTGGGCAGCCAGGTCGGTCCCCGTCCGTTCGTTGCCCCAGCTCTGCGCGTTCTTCAGGTGGAAATGGACCATCTGGCGGGTGTAGCGCTCCCAGTCGCGTCGCTCGTACGAGGCATCGACGGCGGACTGAAGTGCTTGCAGGGAGCGGTGGTTGTCCTCTTCGAGCTGCTCGAAGCGGGGCGGGTGGCCCTTCTCCATGGCGCGCACCCAGTCCGAGTGCCCGACGGTCACCAGGAGGTCGTCGCCGACCTGCTCGCGCAGAAAGTCGATGTCGTCCTGGCCCTGCACCTTGTTGCCGACGACCTTGAGGTCGACGCCGAAGTCGCGTGCGTACTCCTTGTACTGGCGATAGACGGAGACCCCCTTTCTCGTCGGCTCGGCCACCAGGAATGTCATGTCGAAGCGCGTGAACATGCCGGAGGCGAAGGAGTCCGAGCCCGCGGTCATGTCCACGACCGCGTACTCATCGCGGCCGTCGACCAGGTGGTTCAGGCACAGCTCCACCGCTCCCGTCTTGGAGTGGTAGCAGGCGACACCGAGGTCGGCTTCGGTGAACGGCCCTGTGACCATCAAACGGACGGTGGTGTCGTCGAGTTCCAGCGGCCGGGCGCACGCGTCGTACACGGGATTGTCCTCGCGCACCCGCAACAGCCGCGAGCCCTCGCCCGGGGGCGTTGTCTTGATCATCGTGTCGGCGGAGGGGATGCGCGGGTTGGAGCCGCGCAGATAGTCCTTGATCAGGGGCAGATGCGCGCCCAGGGCGGGCAGCCGCGTGGCGTCCGTCTCGTCGAGGCCGAGGGCGGGACCCAGGTGCTGGTTGATGTCGGCGTCCACCGCGATGACGGGAGCGCCGGTGGCGGCGAGGTGGCGGATGAAGAGCGAGGACAGCGTGGTCTTGCCGCTGCCGCCCTTCCCCACGAAAGCGATTTTCATGACCACGAAGCGTAGTGGGTCCATTACTCGGGATCCCTGTTGTGCGTGAAGAAGACCACTCCTTCGTGGGGCGGGCGCCTGGAGTACGTAATGTCGTACTCATGAGTACGACACCCGATCCGATCGCGGCCCTGGGGGCGCTCCCCGGCGTGGCCGACTCCGTGGACTCCGTGCGCAAGGCCGTCGACCGGGTCTACGGGCACCGGATCATGCGGCGCCGCAGCAACGAGATCACCTCCGAGGCGGCCCTGCGTGGCGCCCGTGGTTCCGCCGCGCTCTCCGGGGCGGAGTGGGCTCTGGAAGAGGTGCGCCGGCGCAGCGACTTCAGCGGCGACGGTGAGGAGCGCACGGTCGGCGGGGCCCTTCGGCTGACCGCCGAGGCGGGGCAACTCCTGTCCATCTGGCGGCAGTCGCCGCTGCGGGTCCTGGCGCGGCTGCACCTGGTCGCCGCAGCGGACTCCGCCGAGGCCGCGGGGCGGCCGCGCCTGGCGGGCGAGGCCGTCGAGGAGCCGCTGATCGAGTTGCCCCTGCCGGACGCGGACGAGGTGGCGGGGCGCCTGGAGGGGCTGTCGCAGCTGATCATCGCGGGCAGTTCGGCGCCGGCCCTGGTGATGGCGGCCGTGGTCCACGGCGAACTCCTCAGCCTGCGGCCCTTCGGCTCGTACAACGGCCTGGTGGCGCGGGCCGCCGAGCGCATCGTCCTGGTGGGCAGCGGCCTCGACCCGAAGTCGGTCTGCCCGGCGGAGGCGGGCCACGCGGAGCTGGGCCGGGCGGCCTACGTGGCGGCGCTCGACGGCTACGCGTCCGGCACGCCGGACGGTATGGCGGCCTGGATCGCCCACTGCGGCAGGGCTGTCGAGCTGGGCGTCAGGGAGTCGACCGCGGTCTGCGAGGCGCTGCAGCGCGGAGCGGCGTAGGGCGGGCGGCGCGGGTCCCGAACGGTCCCGGACAGGGTTGCGGCGGTACGGAGATCCGTACCGCCGCTGGCATGTCCACCGGGTTACCAAGCGTCCTCGATATGTTGCCCATCAGGTCGGGAACTTAGCCCGTCACCTGGTGCGGCTGGCCCGTAATCGACGGGTCGACGTCGCGTGGGTGCTCGATGTCCATGCTTCGGTCCGTGGGGCCGTGATTGCGTTTGAAGGTAATCCTCTCGGATGTCCTTGGTCTCGCGGGCCGTTGACTCCTTTGTACTCCAGTACTGGGGCGAGCGGAAGTCCTGGACGTACTTCTTTACTTTTGGGTTCAAATAGGCGTGAATCGGGCGGGCGGTTTCCGGCTGTGATTCCGCCGAGGGTCGGCCAGGGAGCGACTGGGGGGTGGCCGGGGGTGGCGGGGGAGCGGCCGGGGTCAGCTCGCGGTCGCGCGGCGGCGGCTGGCGAACCAGACGAGGCCCGCGGTGGCCGCGGCCGCGCCCACCGCGGCCGCCGCGACGAGCGCGGGCCTGGGCGGAGCCGGCAGGCGCTGCTTGAGCCGCACAGGGCGGTGGAAGTCGAGGATCGGCCACCCGCGCGTGAGGGCCTCCTTGCGGAGCGCGCGGTCGGGGTTGACGGCGGAGGGGTGCCCGACGGACTGGAGCATCGGCAGGTCGGTCACCGAGTCGCTGTAGGCGTAGCAGCGGTCGAGGTCGTATCCCTCGGAGTGGGCCAGCTCCTTGATCGCCTCCGCTTTGGTGGGGCCGTACGCGTAGTACTCCACCTCGCCCGTGAAGCAGCCGTCGTCGCCGACCACCATGCGGGTGGCCACCACTCGGTCCGCGCCGAGAAGCTCCCCGATCGGCTCGACGACCTCGGCACCGGAGGTGGACACGATGACGACGTCGCGGCCCGCGGTGTGGTGCTCCTCGATGAGGGACGCCGCCTCGTCGTAGATGATCGGGTCGATCAGGTCGTGCAGGGTCTCGGCGACGATCTCCTTCACCTGCCGCACGTTCCAGCCGCGGCAGAGCGCGGACAGGTACTCGCGCATCCGCTCCATCTGGTCATGGTCGGCGCCGCCCGCGAGGAAGACGAACTGCGCGTACGCGGTGCGCAGCACAGCCCTGCGGTTGATCAGGCCGCCTTGGTAGAACGACTTGCTGAACGTGAGCGTGCTCGACTTCGCAATGACCGTCTTGTCCAGGTCAAAGAAGGCCGCGGTGCGAGGCAAGGAGTGGTTTTCCACGAGCCCGAGCATAGGCGCCCACCATTCGGCGTAAGCTGAGGCGCGTGGGTTTGCCTGAGAAGGCTCTCGGGTACACCATGGAAGTCACGGATCGTTCGCGACCGTGCTAACCCGGTCTGGCTCCTCCCCCCCCCCCCGAGTCGGACCGTGGGGACGACCCCCGCTCTCCCCCCCGGCGGGGGTCGTCGCATGTCCGGATGGGTTTTTGAGCCCTCCGTCGATCATCTTCCGGCCTTCCGGACCCTCTCTTCACCGTCCTGGTGTTCTTGAGGTCTGCCCAAGATTGGTTACTGTGTGTAGTCATATCGCTGCTCTGTGGAAGCCGTTGGGAAGCCATGGGGAAGTCATCCGGAAGTCATCCGGAAGTCATCGGGAAGTCGTGGGGAAGGTGCCGGGAAGCCCGGCGCGAAGGTGGCGTGAAGCCGTCGAGAAGCTGACGGTGAGCTGACGGGATGTCACCGGTTCGGGTGACGCGAATATTCACAGCCATCGCCTTGTCCACAGTTATTGACCAAGATCCACACGATTTCCGGGATCGCTGCACGCTGATTCCGCTCGTTCCGCTCGCGAAGTTCATGGCCGGATTGCTTTGCCCGGTTCTTCGCTCATGCGGAGCGCGGCATTCACAGGTGCTTGCGTGAAGGGGGATGGAGATCGTGGGTGGAGTGATTTCGCAGGACAGGGGCGCGCCGCCGGACGGACGGCAGGGCGGACCGCTGATCCTCACGGAGGACGTGGAGCTCCTCGATGACCTGCTGCGGCTGTGCGCCGCGGCGGGGGCGCGCCCCGAGGTGCACCACGGCGGATCCGAGCGCGGAGAGGCCTGGGACTCGGCCCCGCTCGTCCTGGTCGGGGACGACGCGGCGGACCGGGTGCGCGGGGCCGCGCGACGGCGCGGGGTCGTGCTGGTCGGGCGGGATCAGGACGATTCCGGGGTCTGGCGGCGGGCCGTGGAGATCGGCGCCGACCATGTGCTGCTTCTGCCCGACGGCGAGCAGTGGCTGGTGGACCGCATCGCCGACGTGGCCGAGGGCGTGGGGCGGCCCGCGCTCACCGTCGGGGTGATCGGCGGACGAGGCGGAGCCGGGGCCTCCACCCTGGCCTGCGCCCTCGCGGTCACGGCGGCCCGCGGTGGGCGGCGCACGATGCTTGTCGACGCGGACCCGCTGGGCGGTGGCCTGGACGTCCTCCTCGGGGGCGAGACGGCCGACGGACTCCGCTGGCCTGCCTTCGCCGCGTCGCGGGGCAGGGTCGGCGGGGGAGCGCTGGAGGAGTCGCTGCCGCGGCTGCACGCTCTGCGGGTCCTGAGCTGGGACCGGGGCGATGCGGTGGCGGTGGCTCCGGAAGCCGTGCGGGCGGTGGTCTCCGCGGCCCGCAGGCGCGGTGGCGTGGTCGTCGTGGACCTGCCGCGCCGGGTGGACGAGACGGTCGCGGAGGCGCTGGCGCAGGTGGACCTGGGGCTCCTGGTGGTGCCGCCGGAACTGCGCGCGGTGGCGGGGGCGCGGCGCGTGGCGTCGGCGGCGGGTCTGGTGCTGCGGGACCTGCGGGTGGTGATCCCCGCAGGCCCGGGACCGCGGGGTCCCGGCACGCTCGGCCCGCAGGAGGTCGCGGGGCTGCTCGGGCTTCCGCTGGCCGGTGAAGTGCCTTGGGAAGCGGGGCTGCCGGCGGCGCAGGTGGCAGGGGTGCCGCCCGGCGGCGCCGCGCGCGGTCCGCTGGCGCGGTTCTGCACCGCCTTCTGGGGCCGGGTGCCGGCCGACGCCCTGGGAGGCGCCGTATGAGCGCGGTGGTCGGGGCGCGGATGCTGGACGGGGTGCGCCAGTGGCTCGCGGAGAGCGGCACGGAGCCGACTCCGGCACGGGTCGCCGAGGCGCTGCGGGCACAGGGCAAGGTCCTTGGGGACACCGAAGTGCTCGGCGCCGCCGAGCAGTTGCGCTCGGAGCTGGTCGGCGCGGGGCCTTTGGAGCCGTTGCTCGCGGACGCCTCGGTGACTGACGTACTGGTCTGCGCGCCCGACCGGGTGTGGGTGGACCGGGGTGGCGGACTTGAGCTCACAGGGGTCACGTTCCGGGACGCGGCCGCGGTGCGGCGCCTCGCGCAGCGCCTCGCGGCCGTGGCGGGGCGGCGCCTGGACGACGCCAGGCCCTGGGTGGACGCGCGCCTCCCGGACGGCACCCGGCTGCACGCCGTGCTGCCGCCGGTCGCCGTGGGGTCCACCTGCCTCTCGCTGCGGGTCGTGCGGCCCCGGGCCTTCACCCTCGCGGAGCTGGTCGACGCGGGGACGGTGCCTCCCGGAGGCGACAGGGTGCTGCGGGCGCTGCTCGACGCCCGCCTGTCCTTCCTGATCAGCGGGGGCACGGGCAGCGGCAAGACGACCTTGCTGAGTGCGCTGCTGGGCCTGGTCGGCCCCAAGGAGCGGATCGTGCTGGCCGAGGACTCCGCGGAGCTGAGGCCCGAGCACCCCCACGTGGTGCGCCTGGAGTCCCGCCCCGCGAACCAGGAGGGGGCCGGCCTCGTCGGCCTGGACGACCTGGTGCGCCAGGCGCTGCGGATGCGGCCCGACCGGCTCGTCGTCGGCGAGGTGCGGGGCGCCGAGGTGATCCACCTGCTGGCCGCGCTGAACACGGGACATGAGGGCGGCTGCGGCACGGTGCACGCCAACGCCGCGGGAGACGTGCCCGCCCGCCTGGAGGCCCTGGGCACGGCCGCTGGGCTCGACCGGGCCGCCCTGCACAGCCAACTGGCGGCCGCCCTGTCAGTGGTGATCCATCTCGTACGGGACCGGGCGGGCCGCCGCCGCATCGCCGAGGTGCACGTGCTGGAGCGTGCCGCATCGGGCCTGGTGGTGACGGTGCCCGCGCTGAGGTGGGGCGCGGAGGCCTTCACCGAGGGGCCCGGCTGGGAGCGGCTGAAGACCCTGCTGGCGGCCGGGGGCCGGGGTGGTCCGCTGTGAGTACGACGATGTGGGCGGCGGCCGTGTGCGCCGGGAGCGCGGCCTGGCTGACGGACGGTCGAGACCGCACGGCTCGGCGGGTCCGGTCGGTGCTCGGGACCGGTGCGCCCGAGAAGGCGGACGGCTGGTCCTGGTGGCGGGCTGTCGCCGCCGGGCGCGGTCGGGTGCGGCACGAGTGGTGGTGCCTGGTGGCCGGAGCGGTGCTGGCGCTCCTTGGGGAGTCTCCGCTGCCGCTGATCGCGGGCGCGGCCGGAGTGCCGTTGGCGGGACGCGTGCGGCGGGCCCGGGACGCGCGCCGGGAGCGGGAGCGGCGCGGCGACGCGGTGATCGCGTTGTGCGGGGCGCTCGCGGGCGAGGTGCGGGCGGGGCGGCAGCCGAGGGACGCGCTGCGGTCGGCCCTTGATGATTCCGGTGGGGTGGCTTCTGGTGCGGTGCTGGCGGCGGCGCGGTTCGGCGGGGACGTGCCGGGGGCGCTGGGCGATGCGTCGCGGGAGCCGGGCGCGGAGGGGTTACTGGGGCTCGCGGCGTGCTGGCGGGTGGCGGTGGATCGCGGCGCGGGGCTCGCGGCGGGACTTGAGCGGCTGGAGGGCGCGCTGCGCTCCGAGCGCGATCAACGAGCGGATCTGCGAGCCCAGTTGGCCGGCGCGAGATCGACCGCCGTGATGCTCGCGGGGCTGCCGGTACTGGGGCTGCTGATGGGCGGCGCACTGGGGGCGGAGCCTCTGCGGGTGCTGCTGCACACAGGGCCGGGGCTCGGCTGCCTGGCGGTGGGCGGGGTGCTTGAGGGCGTCGGGGTGTGGTGGGCGCTGCGGATCGTACGAGGAGCGGAGGGGCGATGAGTTCTGTCCACAGGCTGGGGGTGGCCGTGTGGGGAGTCGCGGCGGTGCTCTGGTTGGCGCTGACGGTGCTGGCCGCCCGGCGGGAGAGGGCGGTGCGGCGGCGGGCCGGGGCGGTGCTGGGCGAGGAGAGACCGGCCGCGCGGCGCGGAGAGCGGTGGCCGGGCCTGCGGGCCGGGACGCGCGCCTGCCTCCTGGTGGCCGGGACGGCGAGTGCGGCCTACGCGTTGGTGGGCGGAGCCCCGGGGCTCGTGGCGGGAGCGGCTGTCGGCTACGGCACATGGCGCTGGCGGCGGGACCACGCACCGCCTGGGGCACAGGATGGAATCAGTGACGCGACGGAGGGTGCCCGCCAACTTCCCTTGGCAGCCGACCTCTTGGCGGCCTGCGTTGCCGCAGGGGCGAGCCCGGTATCGGCCGCGCGAGCCGTCGGGGAGTCGCTGCGGGGCCCGGTCGGTGAGCGGCTCGCGCGAGGAGCGGCGGAAGTACGGCTGGGCGGCGAACCAGTCGACGCGTGGCGCCAGTTGGCGGCGGTACCGGGAGCTGCCCCACTGGCTCGGCTCCTGGAGCGCGCCGGCGAGTCAGGAGCGCCCGCCGCGGAGCCGGTGGCCCGCCTCGCCGCGGACGTCCGGGCGGTGCGGGCGCGGGCGTCAACGGCCAGGGCGCGAAGGGCGGCAGTGCTGATGACGGCACCTGTGGGCCTGTGCTTCCTCCCGTCGTTCGTCGCGTTCGGGGTGCTGCCGGTGGTCATGGGCCTCGCGGAGGGCCTGTTGAGGACGGCCTGAACACCTGAGTACCTGAACGCCTGAATACCCAACGCCTGAACGCAGACGCGCCTTCTCCGAGGCCAACAGGCCCGAGGCGACTTACGCAACAACATTCATGGGGGTCGAGATGTGTGTACGCAACTACACGCGGGCGCTGCTTCGGCGGGCTCGCGGGGCGGACGAGGACGCGGGGATGGTCACGTCCGAGTACGCGATGGGGCTGATCGCGGCGGTGGGCTTCGCCGGACTGCTCTACAAGGTGGTGACGAGCGGCCAGGTCAGGGCGGCTCTGCAGGCGGTAGTGGAGAAGGCACTCCATGCGCCGTTCTGACCACGGACCGAGGACGCGCGGGAGAGACCGGGGATTCGTGACGGCGGAGGCGGCCGTGGTCCTGCCGACGCTGGTCCTGTTCACCATGGCGCTGATCTGGACGCTGCTCGCCGTGTGCGCGCAGATCCAGTGCGTGGACGCGGCACGGGCGGGGGCTCGCGCTGCGGCGCGGCAGGACCCGGCGGCGGTGGCCGTGGCGGCGGCGCGGCAGGCGGCGCCACGCGGGGCGCGGGTGGGCGTGCGGCGCGACGGTGACCTGGTGCGGGTCGAGGTGGTCGCGGACTCGCCGGGCCCGGGAGCGCTGGGTCTCGGTCTGCGGCTGCGGGCGGAGGCGGTGGCGTTGGCGGAAGAGACGGTGGGGGTGGGCTCATGAGGGGCCGGGTGTGGCGCGGCGCGGGCCGCGATCGAGGGGCAGCCACGGTGTGGGTGACGGTGGTGATGGCGGTGCTCTGCGTGGTCTCCGGTGCCGTGCTGGTGATGGGGCAGGTCGTCGTGGCCCGGCATCGGGCGGGTGGCGCGGCGGATCTCGCGGCGCTGGCGGCGGCGGATCGTTGGGCGGCCGGTGCCTCGGCGGCCTGCGCGGGGGCCGGCCGGGTGGCCCAGGCGCAGGGGGTGCGGCTCCTGCGCTGCGCTGTGCGGGGCGATGTCTCCGAGGTCACGGTCTCGGCCTCCGTCGGCGCCTTCTCCGCGCGGGTCCGGTCGCGGGCGGGCCCCGGGGTTCCTCCGTGACCAAGCCTTGCCCCACGGACCTGTGCCCTATCCGGCCTCTCCGTCCCCGGCCCTGCCCCCACCCGCATCCCGAAGCAACACAGAAAGCAACCGCACAGCCCCCCGCTTGTGCAACGGCTCGTTGCCGTTGCCGCACTTGGGGGACTGGATGCACGAAGGGCAGCCCGCCTCGCACTCGCAGGACGCGATCGCCTGCCGCGTGGCAGTCAGCCACTCCCGAGCCGTGTGGAAGGCCCGCTCGGCGAACCCGGCCCCGCCTGGATGACCGTCGTACACGAACACCGTGGGAAGGAGCGTGTCCGGATGCAGCGGCACGGAGACGCCGCCGATGTCCCAGCGATCGCACGTGGCGAACAGCGGCAGCATGCCGATGGAGGCGTGCTCGGCGGCGTGCAGGGCGCCGCCGAGGATCTCGGGATGGACGCGGGCGGCGTCCAGCTGATCCTCGGTGACCGTCCACCAGACGGCGCGCGTACGCAGCGTACGAGGAGGGAGTTCCAGCTTGGTCTCGCCGAGGACCTCGCCCGTGATGATCTTTCTGCGCAGGAAGGAGACGACCTGATTGGTGACTTCGACGGAGCCGTAGCAGAGGCGCCCCTCGCCCCAGGGCACCTCGACGTCCGTCTCCAGGATGGAGATCGAGGTGGTGTCGCGCGCGGTCGTGGAGTACGGCGGCACGGCCTCCTCGACCAGGGCCACCGAGTCCTCCAGGTCGAGGTGGCGCACGAGATACGTACGGCCCTGGTGGAGGTGGACCGCGCCCTCGTGCACGGTGGTGTGCGCGGCGGACGCGTCGACGGTGCCGAGCAGCCGTCCCGTGCCCTCCTCGACGATCTGGACGGGTTTGCCGCCCTCGCCGCGGATGTCGGTGAGGTCGGCGGCCCGCTCCCGGCGGGTCCAGTGCCAGGCCCTCGTCCGGCGGCGCAGCAGCTTCGCGGCCTCCAGCTGCGGGAGCAGTTCCTCGGCTGCCGGGCCGAAGAGCGCCAAGTCGTCGTCGACCAAGGGAAGTTCCGAGGCGGCGGCGCACAGGTGGGGGGCGAGGACGTACGGGTTGTCGGGGTCGAGGACGGTGGACTCGACGGGCTGCTGGAACAGCGCTTCGGGGTGGTGGACGAGATACGTGTCCAGCGGGTCGTCCCGGGCGACCAGCACGGCCAGGGCGCCTTGGCCGGAGCGTCCGGCCCGCCCCGCCTGCTGCCAGAGCGAGGCTCGCGTACCGGGGTAGCCCGCGATGATGACGGCGTCCAGGCCCGAGACGTCCACGCCGAGTTCGAGGGCGGTGGTGGCGGCGAGGCCGAGGAGTTCGCCGGAGTGCAGGGCGCGTTCCAGGGCACGGCGCTCTTCGGGGAGGTAGCCACCGCGGTAGGCGGCGACGCGGCGGGCGAGGGAGCGGTCGACCTCGCTGAGGCGTTCCTGGGCGATCACGGAGATCAGCTCGGCGCCGCGCCGGGAGCGTACGAAGGCGACCGAGCGGACGCCCTGGACGGTCAGGTCGGTGAGGAGGTCCGCGGTCTCGGCGGTGGCGGTGCGGCGGACGGGGGCGCCCTTCTCGCCGTGCAGTTCGGTGAGCGGGGGCTCCCACAGGGCGAAGACGAGTTCACCGCGGGGCGAGGCGTCGTCGGCGACCTCCTTCACGGGCAGCCCGATGAGGCGCTCCGCGGAGACGGCCGGGTCGGCGGAGGTGGCGGAGGCCAGCAGGAAGACGGGATCGGAGCCGTAGCGGGCGCAGAGGCGGCGCAGACGGCGCAGGACCTGGGCGACGTGGGAGCCGAAGACGCCGCGGTAGGTGTGGCACTCGTCGATGACGACGTAGCGCAGGGCCCGCAGGAAGGCGGACCAGCGGGGGTGGGAGGGGAGGATGCCGCGGTGCAGCATGTCGGGGTTGGTCAGCACGTAGTTGGCGTACTGACGCACCCATTCGCGTTCTTCCACGGGAGTGTCGCCGTCGTACACGGCGGGGCGTACGGCGTTCCCGAGAGGCTCCGCGAGTGCGCGGACGGCGCGGCGCTGGTCGGCCGCGAGGGCCTTGGTGGGGGCCAGGTACAGGGCGGTGGCGCCGCGCCCGTTGGGTGCCTCGGAGCCGTCGAGGAGGGCGGAGAGGACGGGCGTGAGGTAGGCCAGGGACTTGCCGGACGCGGTGCCGGTGGCGACGACCACGGATTCGCCGTCCAGCGCGTGCTCGGCCGCCCGTGCCTGGTGGGCCCAGGGGTGCTCGATGCCCGCCGCCCGAACGGCGGATATGACCTCCGGACGGATGCGGTCGGGCCAGACTGCATACCGAGCCGCACGTGGGGGCAAGTGCTCCGTATGAGTGACGCGCGATGCACGGCTCGGCCCAGCGGTGAGTCGGTCCAGGACCGCCCGTGGGGACGTCTGTGCCGGGGCGCCCGCAGAGGGTCCTCCGGGAGGAGAAATTTTGGCCATCGGCATCGAGTGTGTCACTGGCGGGATGGACAATGGTCCCAAGGCGTCGTGCACGCCCGCCGGTAAGTGATTGAATGCCATCGCGGCTGGCGATCCGTCCTGGGGGCTCTGCCGAGGTGTCCCGAGGGATGACCGCTCGATAGCAAGGTGCTGGAGGATCCGTGGACCTGTCCCTGTCGACCCGTACCGTCGGCGATCGTACGGTCGTCGAGGTCGGTGGCGAAATCGATGTTTATACCGCGCCCAAGCTGCGCGAACAGTTGGTCGAGTTGGTGAACGACGGCAGTTTCCACCTGGTCGTCGACATGGAGGGCGTGGACTTCCTCGACTCCACCGGACTCGGCGTGCTGGTCGGCGGCCTGAAGCGGGTGCGTGCCCATGAGGGCTCGCTGCGCCTGGTCTGCAACCAGGAGCGCATTCTCAAAATCTTCCGCATCACCGGCCTGACCAAGGTGTTCCCCATCCACACCTCGGTCGAGGAAGCAGTCGCCGCCACCGACTGAGGCCGGGGGTGGCAGTACAGCAGGGGACCGGGCCTGCGGCTCGGTCCCCTGACAGCACGCGCGTACGTCCGAGGGGGATGCATGGCCACCGTTGAACTCCGCTTCAGCGCGCTGCCCGAGCACGTCAGGACCGCCCGCCTCGTGGCGGCCGCGGTCGCGCGCAGGGCCGGGGTGGACGAGGCCGTTCTCGACGAGGTCAGGCTCGCGGTAGGTGAGGCCTGCACGCGCGCCGTCGGGCTCCACCAGAGCAATGGCGTCACGGCGCCGGTGCTGGTCTCGCTGATCGAGGACGAGAAGCAGTTCTCCATCGAGGTCGGCGACGAGGCACCCCGTTCGGCGCCCGGTGACCGGGCGCCCGGCGGGCGGTCCGACGGGGGCGACGAGCTGGAGGGCGAGGACGAGATGGGTCTCGCCGTCATCAGCGGTCTCGTGGACGACGTCGAGGTCACCGCCGGCGCATCCGGCGGGCTGATCCGCATGAGCTGGCCGACGACCCCCGCGCCGCTCCTGCCCTGAGCCCCGCGCCGCTCCTGCCCTGAGCCCCGGCTTCCTCGCGCTGCCCTCGCCCTGCCCCCCCCACGCCCTGACAGGCCCTGTCACCACCACGGTGAACAGGGCCTTTTTCTTATTCTGATCATCTAATTCCCTTGATCGAGTTTGCGCCCGATCTCTCGTCAACGGTTTTGGGGCATTACCGCTTTCGGGGCCAATCCATGGCCGCGATCATTTGCTGAGAAGCGATCTCCGGTCAATTGCGTTAGTGGCGCTCTGTTTTGATCAGGTTCCGCTCCCTACAATCCGTCCACATCTTGAGCTCAGCCCAAGCGCCAAGGAGGACGAATGGCGGGGCTTTCTACCCCTCATCAGTTTGACCACCCCTCAACCTTCGCAGCCGCAGTCCTGACCGACGACAATCGTCTGATCGTGATGGTCATCGCGGCCGTCGCGCTCGCGGCGCTCGTCGTCGCCGGGGTCCTGGTGCGCCAGGTCCTCGCGGCCGGCGAGGGCACCGACAGCATGAAGAAGATCGCGAAGGCGATCCAGGAGGGCGCGAATGCCTATCTGGGCCGGCAGCTGCGCACGCTCGGTGTATTCGCCGTCGTCGTGTTCTTCCTGCTCATGCTGCTGCCCGCGGACGACTGGAATCAGCGCGCCGGACGATCGATCTTCTTCTTGATCGGAGCGGCGTTCTCGGCCACCACCGGCTATATCGGTATGTGGCTCGCCGTGCGCAGCAATGTGCGCGTGGCGGCCGCCGCCCGGGAGGCCACCCCGGCGGAAGGCGAGCCGGAAAAGGATCTCACCGCCGTCTCGCACAAGGCCATGAAGATCGCTTTCCGCACGGGCGGCGTCGTCGGCATGTTCACGGTGGGGCTCGGTCTTCTGGGCGCCTCCTGTGTCGTGCTCGTCTACGCGGCCGACGCTCCGAAGGTGCTCGAAGGTTTCGGGCTCGGAGCCGCGCTGATCGCGATGTTCATGCGTGTCGGCGGCGGCATCTTCACCAAGGCCGCCGACGTCGGCGCCGACCTGGTCGGCAAGGTCGAGCAGGGCATTCCGGAGGACGATCCGCGCAATGCCGCGACCATCGCCGACAACGTGGGCGACAACGTCGGCGACTGCGCAGGTATGGCCGCCGACCTCTTCGAGTCGTACGCCGTCACGCTCGTCGCCGCGCTGATCCTCGGCAAGGTGGCGTTCGGCGACTCAGGGCTCGCCTTCCCGCTGATCGTCCCGGCCATCGGCGTCGTGACGGCCATGATCGGCATCTTCGCGGTGGCACCGCGGCGCGCCGACCGCAGCGGCATGAGCGCCATCAACCGCGGCTTCTTCATCTCCGCCGTCATCTCGCTGGCACTCGTGGCCGCCGCCGTCTACGCCTATCTCCCGTCCTCGTACGCCAAGCTCGACGGCGTCACGGACGCGACGATCGCGGGCCACGACGGCGATCCGCGGGTCCTCGCGCTCATCGCCGTGGCCATCGGCATCGTGCTGGCCGCCCTGATCCAGCAGCTCACCGGCTACTTCACCGAGACCACCCGGCGTCCTGTGAAGGACATCGGCAAGACCTCGCTGACCGGCCCGGCCACCGTCGTCCTCGCCGGCATCTCGATCGGTCTCGAATCGGCCGTCTACACCGCGCTGCTCATCGGGCTCGGCGTGTACGGGGCGTTCCTGCTCGGCGGTACGTCGATCATGCTCGCCCTCTTCGCGGTCGCCCTGGCCGGTACGGGGCTGCTGACCACCGTCGGCGTCATCGTCGCCATGGACACCTTCGGTCCCGTCTCCGACAACGCGCAGGGCATCGCCGAGATGTCCGGTGACGTCGAGGGCGCGGGCGCGCAGGTCCTCACCGACCTGGACGCAGTCGGCAACACCACCAAGGCCATCACCAAGGGCATCGCCATCGCGACCGCGGTCCTCGCGGCGTCGGCGCTCTTCGGGTCGTACCGCGACGCCATCGCGACCGCGGCCAAGGACGTCGGCGAGAAACTCGGCGACGGCGCTCCGATGAACCTGGTCATGGACATCTCGCAGCCCAACAACCTGGTGGGCCTGATCCTCGGCGCCGCGGTCGTCTTCCTCTTCTCGGGGCTCGCGATCAACGCGGTGTCGCGGTCGGCCGGGGCCGTGGTCTACGAGGTGCGGCGACAGTTCCGCGAGCACCCCGGGATCATGGACTACAGCGAGGAACCGGAGTACGGGCGCGTCGTCGACATCTGCACCAAGGACGCGCTGCGTGAGCTGGCCACACCGGGTCTGCTCGCCGTGCTCACGCCCATCGCGGTCGGCTTCTCGCTCGGCGTGGGCGCGCTCGGCTCGTTCCTCGCCGGGGCGATCGGTACGGGCACGTTGATGGCGGTCTTCCTCGCCAACTCGGGCGGCGCCTGGGACAACGCCAAGAAGCTCGTCGAGGACGGCCATCACGGCGGCAAGGGCAGCGAGGCCCACGCCGCGGTCGTCATCGGCGACACCGTGGGCGACCCGTTCAAGGACACCGCGGGCCCGGCGATCAACCCCCTGCTGAAGGTGATGAACCTGGTGGCGCTGCTCATCGCGCCCGCCGTCATCAAGTTCAGCTACGGGGACGACGCCAGCGTCGGCATGCGGGTCCTCATCGCGGCGCTCTCCATCGCGGTCATCATCGGCGCGGTCTACGTCTCCAAGCGGCGGGGCATCGCCGTCGGGGACGAGGGCAACGCCGGGGTGACGGCCAAGTCGGCCGACCCGGCGGTCGTTTCCTGACTCCGGTCCGGGTCGCGTCCAACACGCGGGCGGACGGCGCTTGTTGATGCGCCGTCCGCCCGTCGGCGTGTGGGCGCACCGCCCATCGTCACCGGGGCCCCGGGCGGGTCGTGAGCCCGTCGTGAGCCTTCTCTCCCGCTCCCCGCCATCTGCTTGGTGCAAATGGCTGCAATAGCGGTTGTATCGGGCCCACGACATGCGATTGTCGCTCGTTTGGCGTGTAAGTTCCGGGGCCGAGAGCCATGGAAGGGACCAATCCGGTGAACAAGAAGCTTGCAGCCGCACTGTCCGGCGGTGCGGTACTGGTACTCGCGATGACAGGGTGCAGCAGCGACGACGGCAACAAGGAGCTGGACGACTGGGCCAAGAAGGTCTGTGACTCCGTCCAGCCGCAGTCGAAGAAGATCGCGGACGCCAACGCCGCGATCCAGAAGGAGACCTCCGACAACAGCTCGCCGTCCGACGTCCAGAAGACCGACTCCAAGGCGTTCCAGGACATGTCGGACGCCTACAAGGCGATGGGCTCCTCCGTGAAGAGCGCGGGCGCGCCGCCGGTCGACGACGGGAAGAAGAAGACGGACGACGCCGTCAAGGAGCTCAACGCCATCTCCAAGTCGTACGAGGGCTTGAAGAAGCAGGTCGACGACCTGGACACCAAGAACCAGGCGGACTTCGCCGACGGCCTCAAGAACGTCGCGGGCGAGCTGGACAAGCTGAGCAAGAGCGGCAACGAGGCGCTGGACAAGTTGCAGGAGGGGGAGGTGGGCAAGGCGATGGGCAAGCAGGACAGCTGCAAGAGCGCGTCCACCACGCCGTCCGCCAAGAACTGACCCCCTCTGGCCGTACGTTCTTCCCCACGCCCTCGGCACCCATGGTGGCGCCGGGGGCGTCGGTGTTGCCCTCGGGCCACAATGGGGGTGTGAGTAATGCCAGCCTCCCCCTGCCCTCGTCCGACCGCGCCGACGTAGCCGCCTCCTTGCGGGAGGCCCTGCTCGCCGCCGACTTCACCGCCGACGGGCTGCTCGAGCTGCTCGGGGCGCCCGCGTACGCCGCGCTCGCGCGCAGCGAGACCGTGCCCGCGCTGCGTGCCACGCGCGGGGAAGGCGGCCTCGAAGCCCTCGTACGCCTCTTTCTGCTCCAGGAAACCGTGCCCCACGCGCGCGTGGCGGACGTGCTGCCCCTCGACGCTCTCCTGGAGAGCGGTTGGCTGATCGAGCGGGACGGTGCGCTGCGGGCGGCCGTGGATGTGCGGCCCTATGGCGGGCCGAGCGGCGAGGACTGGTTCATCGTCTCCGACCTGGGCTGCGCGGTCGGCGGTGCCGGAGGCATCGGCAGCCATGACGAAGGCGTCGTCCTCGGGGTCGGCGGCGCGTCCACGACGCTCGCCGGGATCACCGTGCGGACACCGGTCGACAGCGCCCTCGACCTCGGCACCGGTTCCGGCATCCAGGCGCTGCACGCCGCGCAGCACGCCACGCGCGTGACGGCGACCGACCTCAACCCCCGGGCATTGGAGTTCACCCGGCTCACGCTGGCGCTCTCCGGCGCCCCGGCGGCGGACCTGCGCGAGGGCTCGCTCTTCGAGCCGGTGGGCGACGAGACGTACGACCTGGTCGTGTCGAACCCGCCCTTCGTGATCTCACCGGGGGCCCGGCTCACCTATCGGGACGGCGGGATGGGCGGGGACGATCTGTGCCGCTCGCTCGTTCAGGAGGCGGGGGAGCGGTTGAACGAAGGGGGGTACGCGCACTTCCTGGCCAACTGGCAGCACGTGGACGGCGAGGAGTGGCAGGACCGGCTGCGGTCCTGGGTGCCGCGCGGCTGTGACGCCTGGATCGTGCAGCGCGAAGTGCAAGACATCACGCAGTACGCCGAGCTGTGGCTGCGGGACGCGGGGGACCACCGCCAGGACCCCGCGCGGTACGCGGATCGGTACGAGGCGTGGCTGGACGAGTTCGAGGCGCGCGGGACGCGGGCCGTCGGTTTCGGGTGGATCACGCTGCGCAAGACCGGGGCCGCCGAGCCGAGCATCACCGTCGAGGAGTGGCCGCACCCCGTCGAGCAGCCGCTCGGCGAGACCGTGCGCGAGTTCTTCGACCGGCAGGAGTACCTGCGTACGCACGACGACGCGGCGCTGCTCGCCGCGCACTTCAAGCTCGCCGACGAGGTCGTGCAGGAGCAGGTCGGGCTGCCGGGCGCCGAGGACCCGGAGCACGTCGTGCTGCGCCAGCACCGGGGGATGCGGCGGGCCACCAAGGTGGACACGGTGGGCGCCGGGTTCGCGGGGGTGTGCGACGGGTCGCTGAGCGCCGGGCGGATCCTGGACGCCATCGCCCAACTGGTCGGCGAGGACCCGGTGTTGCTGCGGGACCGGACGCCCGCGCAGATCAGGCTCCTGGTGGCGCAGGGCTTCCTGCTGCCGGTCCAGGCTTAGGGCGGTCGGTGCCACCCCTGCCCTGGGTGGGGAAATCAGCCAACATCCCGTACACGTCCGGCAATTCGGGTGGAAGGGCGAGCGAGCGGGCCGTCCGCCGTTCACCCGGATTTCGCGCTCTCGATTCCCGGACGTGTCAGCCTCCAGGCCAAGGCCGCTGACAAAGCGCCGGACGAAGAGCTGGACGGGGAGGCAAGGGCCATGGAGAGCGGACCAGCGATCTTCGCCGGGACGGTGTTCACGCTGTTCGGCGCTGGACTGCTGCTGTGGACCGGTGCGCGGGTCGCACACCGCGAGCCCGTCGCCCAGGGTGTGAGCCCTGTCGCATCGGCGACGCTCGCCGCGCTCTCCGGTTCCGGCGCGCTGCTTCTCGGCGTGTGGTGTTTCACTCGTCTGTGAAGCCGCTGTGAAGCCGCTATGAGGCTGCTGTGAAGCCGCTGCGCGGCCGTGGCGGACCGCCTCCTTCGGGTGGGGTGGAGCGTCGTATTTCGGCAGGGGTGGGGCGCTACGTCCCGGCAGGGACGGAGTGGCGGGCTCCGCGGGCAGACGGCCGTACTCCGGTGGGCTGCCAGGCCGTATTCCGGTGGCGCGCGGGGTCGTATCGGGGTAGCGGGCAAGGGCGTACTCCGGTGCGGCGGAGGGCCTCGCTCCAGTGCGGTGCACCGAGTGGCGGAGGTCTCGCTCCAGAGCGGTGGAAGGGCCTGCTCCGGTGATCGCGCCGGTGCGGCGGGGCCGAGGCCCCGGCCGGGCGCCGAAACGGCAGGTCGCCACTCCGGGCGGCAGGAATGGCGGTAGTCGGGTTACCGTTCGAGTGGCCGTTGCGGGCTTTTCCCGTTTGACACGGGGGCGGGATGTACCGTCACACTCCGCAGCGACAGCGCAACGCAAGCCATGCGAGCACTGCCACCGCACTGTCACGAGCACCGCGACCACGTGGTGCCACCGCGCACTGCCACCGAGCGTCGACCGGAGAGAAGAGCGAAGTTGTCCCCGACCAGCGAGACCGCACAGGGCGGCCGCCGACTCGTCATCGTCGAGTCGCCTGCCAAGGCGAAGACGATCAAGAGCTACCTCGGCCCCGGCTACGTAGTCGAGGCCAGCGTCGGGCACATCCGCGACCTCCCCAACGGTGCCGCGGAGGTGCCCGAGAAGTACACCGGTGAGGTGCGCCGCCTGGGTGTGGACGTCGAGCACGACTTCCAGCCGATCTATGTCGTCAACGCCGACAAGAAGGCCCAGGTCAAGAAGCTCAAGGACCTCCTGAAGGACTCCGACGAGCTCTTCCTCGCCACCGATGAGGACCGCGAGGGCGAAGCCATCGCGTGGCACCTCCTGGAGGTCCTGAAGCCCAAGGTCCCCGTCCACCGGATGGTCTTCCACGAGATCACCAAGGACGCGATCCGCGCCGCCGTCGCCAACCCGCGCGAGCTCAACAAGCGCATGGTCGACGCCCAGGAGACCCGCCGCATCCTCGACCGCCTCTACGGTTACGAGGTCTCGCCGGTCCTGTGGAAGAAGGTCATGCCGCGCCTGTCGGCGGGCCGCGTCCAGTCCGTGGCCACCCGCCTCGTCGTCGAGCGGGAGCGCGAGCGCATCGCCTTCCGCTCCGCCGAGTACTGGGACCTGACCGGCACCTTCGGCACCGGCCGCGCCGGTGACGCCTCCGACCCGTCGCAGCTGGTCGCCCGCCTCACCGCGGTCGACGGCAAGCGCATCGCGCAGGGCCGCGACTTCAACTCCGTCGGGCAGCTCAAGTCCGACACCCTGCACCTGGACGAGACGAACGCCCGCGCGCTGGCCGCCGCCCTCCAGGACACGGACTTCTCCGTACGATCCGTCGAGTCCAAGCCCTACCGCCGCTCGCCGTACGCCCCCTTCCGTACGACGACGCTGCAGCAGGAGGCCTCGCGCAAGCTGGGCTTCGGCGCGAAGGCCACCATGCAGGTGGCCCAGAAGCTGTACGAGAACGGCTTCATCACGTACATGCGTACGGACTCCACGACCCTGTCCGACACGGCGGTCGCCGCGGCCCGCGCGCAGGTCACCCAGCTCTACGGTGGCAACTACCTGCCGGACAAGCCGCGCACGTACGCCGGGAAGGTCAAGAACGCGCAGGAGGCGCACGAGGCGATCCGCCCCTCGGGTGATCGTTTCCGCACGCCCGCCGAGACCGGCCTGACCGGCGACCAGTTCCGGCTCTACGAGCTGATCTGGAAGCGGACCGTCGCCTCTCAGATGAAGGACGCGACGGGCAACTCCGTCACGGTCAAGATCGGTGGCCGCGCCTCCGACGGCCGCGACGCCGAGTTCAGCGCGTCCGGCAAGACCATCACCTTCCACGGCTTCCTCAAGGCGTACGTCGAGGGCGCCGACGACCCGGACGCAGAGCTGGACGACCGCGAGCGCAGGCTCCCGCAGGTCGGCGAGGGCGACGCGCTCACCGCCGACGAGATGTCGGTCGACGGCCACGCCACCAAGCCGCCGGCCCGCTACACCGAGGCCTCGCTGGTCAAGGAGCTGGAAGAGCGCGAGATCGGCCGCCCGTCGACGTACGCGTCGATCCTCGGGACCATCCTGGACCGCGGGTACGTCTTCAAGAAGGGGACGGCGCTCGTCCCCTCGTTCCTGTCGTTCGCCGTCGTCAATCTCCTGGAGAAGCACTTCGGGCGGCTCGTCGACTACGACTTCACCGCCAGGATGGAGGACGACCTCGACCGCATCGCGCGCGGCGAGGCACAGGCCGTGCCGTGGCTGCGGCGCTTCTACTTCGGTGAGGGCGGCGAGGGCTCCGGCGGCGCCGCCGACGCGGGCAACGGCGACGGTGACCACCTCGGCGGCCTCAAGGAACTCGTCACCGACCTCGGCGCGATCGACGCCCGCGAGGTGTCGTCGTTCCCCGTCGGGGACGGGATCATGCTGCGAGTGGGCCGCTACGGCCCCTACATCGAGCGTGGTGAGCGCGACTCCGAGGAACACCAGCGCGCCGACGTGCCCGAGGACATGGCGCCGGACGAGCTGACCGTCGAGTACGCGGAGGAGCTGCTCGCCAAGCCGAGCGGCGACTTCGAGCTGGGCGCGGACCCGGAGACCGGCCGCCAGATCATCGCCAGGGACGGGCGTTACGGCCCGTACGTCACCGAGGTGCTCCCCGAGGGCACCCCGAAGACCGGCAAGAACGCGGTCAAGCCGCGCACGGCCTCCCTCTTCAAGTCCATGACGCTCGACACGGTCACCCTTCAGGACGCCCTGAAGCTGATGTCGCTGCCGCGCGTGGTCGGCACCGACGCCGAGGGCGTCGAGATCACCGCGCAGAACGGCCGGTACGGCCCGTATCTGAAGAAGGGCACGGACTCGCGGTCGATCGACAGCGAGGAGCAGCTCTTCACCATCACGCTGGACGAGGCCCTGGAGATCTACTCCCAGCCGAAGCAGCGGGGCCGCGCCGCGGCGAAGCCCCCGCTGAAGGAGCTCGGCGAGGACCCGGTCAGCAAGAAGCCCGTCGTGGTCAAGGACGGCCGCTTCGGGGCGTACGTGACCGACGGCGAGACCAACGCGACGCTGCGGGCGGCGGACTCGGTCGAGGACATCACTCCGGAGCGCGGCTACGAGCTGCTCGCGGAGAAGCGGGCGAAGGGGCCGGCCAAGAAGACGGCCAAGAAGGCACCTGCCAAGAAGGCGCCCGCCAAGAAGACCGCTGCCAAGAAGACCGCGGCCAAGAAGACGACCGCGGCCAAGAAGACCACTGCCGCGAAGAAGACCACTGCCAAGAAGGCGGCGGCTTCGAGTAAGGCCGCTTCTTCGGAGGACTGACGTTTCCCACTGCCGGGCGCCTCGTCGACGGGTGCCCGGCAGTGGTGTGCCCGTCGGTAGGCGGTCGTTTGTTCGGGTGGGCCGACGGGGAAGCAGCGCATCCAGATAGGCTGGACGGATGACGCGTGCCGAGCAGCCAACGGCCGGAATCCCGGCCCCCGACGACGCCCTGGTCGCAGATTCCCGAGAGCGTGCGGTCCGCGCTCTGCTGCGCGTACCCCAGCTGAAGCGGTTGTGGAGCGCACAGCTCGTCGGCAGTGTCGGCGACGCGCTCGCCCTGCTCGTCCTGGTGATCCTCGCGCTCCAGTCGGCCATAGCGGAAGGCGCCTTCGGAGGCGGCTACCGCGGCGCGGCCTTCGCCGTCACCGCCGTCTTCGGAGCACGCGTCCTCGCGACGCTGCTCTTCGGAGCGGTGCTTCTCGGACCGCTCACCTCCCTCACGTCACCGGGGGGCCCGCTCGACCGGCGCTGGACCATGGTCGGCGCCGACGGCGTGCGCGCCGCGCTGCTGATCGTCGCCCCGCTGTGGATCGACTGGACCCCGGACAACGCCCTCGCGGTGATCCTGGTGACCGCCTTCGTGGTCGGTGTCGCCGAACGGTTCTGGACGGTCGCCCGGGAGAGCGGCGCGCCCGCGCTGCTGCCCGCGCCGCCCCCCGAGGGCGCGACGGTGCGGCCGCTGCCGGACCACATGGACGCGCTGCGGCGCCTGTCGCTGCGTACGGGTTTCGTGGCGCTGCCCGTCGCGGCCGCCGCGCTCGTCGCCATCACGCTCATCGGCAACCTCCTGGGCGCCGGGCTCGACTGGTTCCAGCTGCACCAGGCGGGGCTCGCCTCGTTCCTCGCGGCCGGGCTCTTCGCCGGATCGCTCTCCATCGTCTACTTCCTGCGGCTTCCCGGTACGCAGACGCCACGCGCGCGTAGCCCGCTCGAAGGGCTGCGCAGGCCGCGTACCGGCACCGGCACCGACAAGGGGCGCACGGGCGCGATCCCGCTGCTCGTCGTCGCCAGTGCCGCCGTCGCCACGGCCGTCGCCGCGGCCGTCGCCGTCGCCGTGCTGCACGCCAAGGACCTGGGCGGCGGGCCCGTCGCGTACGGCCTGATCGTCCTCGCCCTGACCGGCGGCACCGTCGTCGGCATCCGTACCGCGTCGTCCCTGCTGCCCTCGCTGTCGCGCCGCCGGCTGCTCGCGCTCGCGATCGCCCTCACCGGTGTCGCGCTGCTCGTCGCGGGCCTCGTGCCGGACGTGACGACCGTGCTGCTGCTCCTGGCCCTCGCCGGTGTCAGCGCGGGCGTCGCCGCGAACACCGGGCACGCGCTGCTCGACCAGGAGGTCGAGGAGTACCGCAGGGCCCGCACCACCGAGCACCTCCAGGCCGTCGCCCGCCTGAGCATCGCGCTCGGCGCGCTGGTGGCCCCCGTGGTCGCCGCCGCGATCGGGCCGCACCGCATGGTCAACGGCAAGTTCGTCTTCGACCACGGCGGCGCCGCCTTCACACTGATGCTGGTCGGCGCGCTGCTGCTGCCGGTGGCCGCACTGGTCCTCGCCAAGGCCGACGACCGGCAGGGCGTGCCGCTGCGGCACGACCTGCGGGACGCCCTGCGCGGCGGCGACGACCCGGTGCAGGCGCCCTGCGCCACCGGCTTCTTCATCGCCCTGGAGGGCGGCGACGGCGCCGGCAAGTCCACCCAGGCCGAGGCGCTCGCCGAGTGGATCCGCGCCAAGGGGCACGAGGTCGTCGTCACGCGCGAGCCGGGCGCCACGCCCGTCGGCAAGCGGCTGCGGTCGATCCTCCTCGATGTCTCCTCGGCCGGTCTCTCGCACCGTGCGGAGGCGCTGCTGTACGCCGCCGACCGCGCGGAGCACGTCGACACGGTCGTACGGCCCGCCCTGGAGCGCGGCGCCATCGTCGTCTCCGACCGGTACATCGACTCGTCCGTCGCCTACCAGGGCGCCGGGCGCGACCTGTCGCCGACCGAGGTCGCCCGCATCAACCGCTGGGCGACCGGTGGCCTCGTACCGAACCTGACGTGTCTGCTCGATGTGTCGCCCGAGGCGGCCCGCGAGCGGTTCACGGAGGCGCCCGACCGACTTGAGTCGGAGCCGGCCGAGTTCCACGCGCGCGTGCGGTCCGGTTTCCTCACGCTCGCCGCCGCCGACCCGGGCCGGTACCTCGTCGTCGACGCCTCCCAGGAGCCGGAGGCGGTCACGACCGTGATCCGGCACCGGCTCGACGTGGTGCTTCCGCTCTCCGAGGCCGAGGTGAAGGCCCAGGAGGAGGCCCGTAGGGCCGCCGAGGAGGAGGCGCGGCGCAAGGCCGAGGAAGAGGCCGCGCGCAAGGCCGAGGAAGAGCGCCTCGAACGTGAGCGCCAGGAGCAGCTCGCCAAGCTCCGCGCCGAGGAGGAGGAGCGCAAGCGGCGCGAGCTGGAGGAGGCCCAGCGCCGGGAGGCCGAGCGGCAGGCCGAGGAGGCCCGTAAGCGTGCCGAGGAGGCGCGCCGCAAGGCCGAGGAGGAGAAGGCCAGGCTGCTCGCCGAGGAGAAGGTCAGGGCGGCCGAGGAGGAGCGGCGCCGCCGGGAGGCCGAGGAAGAGGCGCGGCTGCGGGCCGAGGCGGAGGAGCGGCGGCTCGAGAAGCAGCGGAAGGCGGAGGAGGCGTTGCTCCGGGCGGAGGAGGCTCGGCGGATGGCTGCGGCGTCCGCGGCGGCGGCTGCGGCGGCGGCCGCTGAGGGGGCTTCGGGGCCGTCGGCTCCGGCCAAGCCGTCTGGTTCGTCTGGTCCGTCTGGATCGCCCTCTGGCCCCTCTGGCCCCTCTGGCCCCTCTGGTCCCTCCGGTTCCTCTGGTCGGCCTGCGCCGTCCGTGCCGGACAACGAGACGACCGTGCCCACGCCGGTGGTGGCGCCGCCTTCCGGGGCGGCCGACGAGACCGCTGTACTGCCGCCGGTACGGCCCGACGGGCCGGGACCGGAGGACACCGAGGTGCTGCGGCAGCCGCCGGTTCCGGGTGCCGCGGACGAGACGGCGGTACTGCCGGCCGTACGCGAGGACAAGGTGCCGCCGGGGTACTTCAGGGACGAGCGTCCGTCGGCTCCCGAGGGGGGCAACGAACGTACCCGCGAGCTGCCCCAGATCGACGAGCAGGGCGCGCCTCGGCGGTCCCGGCCCGACTGGGCCGAGGAGACGCCGCTGGACGACCTGCCGACGCTGGCGGACGAACTGCTCGGCTCGCACGAGGACGACGTCGATGGAGCTGACGGTGCTGACGGTGCTGACGGCCAGGGTGGGCGAGGGCGCCGGGGCGGCCGCCGACGTTGATGGCGGAGGCGGGCGGCGCCGGTTGTGCTCTCGTTGTCAGTGCCGTGTTCCACAATGGGCAGTCCGGCAAGAGCAGTGCGCAGCGTAAGGCGGTGACCCCATGAGCGTGTGGGACGACGTGGCGGTGACGCCGTGAGCGTGTGGGACGACCTGGTCGGACAGGAGCGGGTGAGCGAGCAGCTGAGCGCCGCCGCTCGGGACGCCGACGCGCTGGTGACCGCGGTCGCCGCCGACACTCCCGTGCCGGAGTCGTCGAAGATGACGCACGCCTGGCTGTTCACGGGCCCGCCCGGCTCCGGCCGGTCCACCGCCGCGCGGGCCTTCGCCGCCGCCCTGCAGTGCACCAGTCCGGACCGTGCGCTCGGCGGGGTGCCCGGCTGCGGGTTCTGCGACGGCTGTCACACGAGCCTCATCGGTACGCACGCCGACGTGGAAGTGGTCCGCACGGACCTGCTGTCCATCGGCGTGAAGGAGACCCGCGAGCTGGTCCGCCGGGCGCAGCTCTCGCCCGCGGTCGGACGCTGGCAGGTCATCGTCCTTGAGGACGCCGACCGCCTTACGGAGGGCGCGGGGAACGTCCTGCTGAAGGCCGTGGAGGAGCCCGCCCCCCGCACCGTGTGGCTGCTCTGCGCGCCCTCCGTGGAGGACGTGCTGCCGACGATCCGTTCCCGCTGTCGGCACCTGACACTGCGTACGCCTCCTGTGGAGGCCGTCGCCGACGTGCTCGTACGAAGGGACGGCATCGAGCCGGACGTCGCGGCGGCGGCGGCGCGCGCGACGCAGGGCCACATCGGCCGCGCCCGCCGGCTCGCCACGGACCCACGCGCGCGTGAGCGCAGGGCCGCCGTCCTGAAGCTGCCGCTGCGCGTGCAGGAGATCGGCGGCTGTCTGAAGGCGGCGCAGGAGCTGATCGACACGGCGTCCGACGACGCGAAGCAGGTCGCCGAGGACGTCGACACCAAGGAGACCGAGGAGATGAAGGCGGCGCTCGGCGGTGGGCAGGGTGGCCGGATGCCGCGCGGCACGGCGGGTGTGATGAAGGAACTGGAGGACAGACAGAAGCGCCGCAAGACCCGTACGCAGCGCGACAGCCTCGACCTCGCGCTCATCGACCTGACCGGGCTCTACCGCGATGTTCTCGCCCTCCAGCTGGGCTCCCGCGTGGCCATCGCCAACACCGAGGTGCAGGACATGCTGGAGCGCATGGCGCTGGGCACGTCGCCCGAGGCCACGCTGCGCCGCATCGAGGCCATCGGCGCGTGCCGCACGGCCCTTGATCGCAACGTGGCGCCACTGTTGGCGGTGGAGGCGATGACGGTGGCGCTGAGGGCTGGCTGACGAGGCGTTGACAAGACGTTGACGAAGCGTTGATGAGGCGTTGACGAGGTCACCCGTACGAGTACGAGATGGACACTGTGTGTGATGGATCGTGCGCGGAGAGTTAGTCTCGCGGGATGGACATCAGCCGTCACCACCGCCGCAGCGGCAGCCGAAGCCGTAGCCGCGGTCGCAGTCGCCGCCTTTCCTTCCGTACGTGCGGCACGCTGCTCGTGACCGCAGGGCTGCTCGCCTCCGGGTGCTCGTCGCGGAGTTCGACGGCGGACGCCTCCCTGGCCGCGCTCACCAGTTCGATGTCCGCGGAGCTCACCTCGTACTACGGTCAGAAGCTGAGCTGGCGCGAGTGCGGTGTCGCGGGCTTCGAGTGCGCCTCGATGAATGTCCCGCTCGACTACGGGAGGCCCACGGCGGGCGACATCAAGCTGGCGGTGGCCCGCAAGCAGTCCACCAAGAGAAGCGGACGGCTCGGTTCGCTCCTGGTCAACCCGGGCGGGCCCGGCGGCTCGGCGATCGGCTACCTCCAGTCGTACGCGGCGCTCGGCTACCCCGAGAAGGTCCGCGCCCACTACGACATGGTCGCCGTCGACCCACGCGGCGTGGCCCGCAGCGAGCCGGTCACCTGCCTCGACGGCAAGGACATGGACGCGTACACGCAGACCGACGTGACACCCGACGACCAGCGCGAGACCGATGAGCTGGGCACCTCGTTCGAAAAGTTCGCGCAGGGCTGCGAGAAGCGGTCGGCGACCGTCCTGCCGCACGTGTCCACCGTCGAGGCGGCGCGCGACATGGACGTCCTGCGGGCGGCGCTGGGCGACGACAAGCTGTCGTACGTCGGCGCTTCGTACGGGACGTTCCTCGGTGCGACGTACGCCGGTCTCTTTCCGCAGCGCGTGGGGCGCCTCGTCCTGGACGGCGCGATGGACCCCTCTCTGCCCGCGCGCCGCATGAACCGCGACCAGACCGCGGGCTTCGAGACGGCGTTCCAGTCGTTCGCGAGGAACTGCGTGGCGCTCGGCACGGAGTGCCCGCTCGGCCCGGGGAGCCCCGCCGACGCGGGCAAGCGTCTGAAGGCCTTCTTCGACGAGCTGGACCGCGCGCCCCTGCCGGCCGGTGACAGCTCGGGCCGCAGGCTCGGCGAGGCCCTCGCGACGACCGGCGTGATCGCCGCGATGTACGACGAGGGCGCCTGGCCCCAGCTGCGCGAGGCGCTCACCTCGGCGATCAGGGACAAGGACGGCTCGGCCCTGCTGGCCCTCTCGGACAGCTACTACGAGCGGGACGGCGACGGCACGTACGGGAACCTCATGTTCGCCAACGCCGCCGTGAACTGCCTCGACCTGCCGCCGGCCTTCACCTCGTCGGCCCAGGTCAAGAAGGCGCTGCCGGACTTCGAGAAGGCCTCCCCGGTCTTCGGCGAGGGCCTGGCCTGGTCCTCGCTGAACTGCGCGTACTGGCCGGTCAAGGCCACCGGAAAGCCACACCGCATCGCGGCGAAGGGAGCGGCCCCCATCGTGGTCGCTGGCACGACCCGCGACCCCGCCACCCCCTACCGCTGGGCGCGGGCCCTGGCCTCCCAGCTCTCGTCCGGCCGCCTGCTCACATACGACGGCGACGGCCACACGGCGTACGGCAGGGGCAGCGCGTGCGTCGACTCGACGATCAACGCGTACCTCTTGGAAGGCAAGGCGCCGGCGGACGGAAAGCGCTGTTCGTAGGCGTGGGGTAGGTGCACGGTAGGCGCGCGGTAGGTGTTCGTAGGGGATGGGGGCTCGCTCCCAGAGGGGTGTGCGGAGCACCCCCGGAAACTGTGTAGACTTGGCCGCGTTGCTGATCGCACGATGGTGGTGCGGATGGCGCGCCGCCTTAGCTCAGATGGCCAGAGCAACGCACTCGTAATGCGTAGGTCTCGGGTTCGAATCCCGAAGGCGGCTCTGTGGAAGCCCCAGGACTCACTCGCCGTGACCTGGGGCTTTTGCTTGTGGTGGGTCGGTCGGTGGCGTGTTCACCTGGCCCACTGCTGGGAGGCCTTGCCTGATTGGCAGGTGGATGCGGCTACGCCGCCGCCGTAGGCCAGGTCCAGGCAGCCGCCGTTCGAGGTGCTCTTCAGGGTGCCGTTCGAGCCCCAGCGCCAGAGGCGGGCGGTGCCCTGGGTGCAGTCGCCCACGAAGACGGCCTGGCCGAGCATGTTGGCTACCAGGCAGGAGCCGGACTCTTTGTTGACGACCTTGAAGCTGTTGTTTTCCGCGCTCACGGTCTTCCACGAGGCGCTGGGGTCGCCCACGCGCCGTCGTCCGCGGAGCCGTACACCTGGGTCAGGCACGAGCCGTTGTCTGCGTTCTTGAGGCGGAACGGGCCTGCGGGGGTGGGGTTGGTGGGGGAGTCGTCGTTGTCATCCCCGTTGTTGCCTGTGTTGGTGTCGCCGTCGTTGTTGTTGGAGGAGCCGGAGTCCGAGTCCGGTGTGTCTCCGTCGGGCTTGTTGTCGTTGTCGCCGGGCGGGTTCTTGGGGTCGGCGGGGGTGTCTTTGTCGTTCGCCGCGGCGTCCTTTCCCTTGTTTGGTGATGAGTCGTTCTTGTCGTTCGGGTTCTTTCGCTTCTTTTTTGGTTTGTCCGATGCGGGTGTCGCTGACGCGTTTTCGTCCGGTGACATTGAGGGGGCCATCGGTGCGGCGGCCGACACGGAAGGGGTTGAGCCTGCCGCGCGATCGGGGTCTGTGATGTACGGGAGGTTCTGGAGGGCCAGTGTGGTGCCGGTGGCGATGACTACGACCGGGACCACCGCCATCAGGACGCGGGTGCGGCGGGTGCGGCCGGTGCGGTGGGGGCGGCGGGGCTCGGGTGGGTTGGGTGTGGTGGCGGTCAGCTTCGTTTTGGGTTTGTTCTGTCCGGGGTCCGGTGTGTTCTTTGTCGGCGTCGCCGCTACGGGGGGATGCTGCGGCTTCGCGGCGAACGCGGCGCGGCCCGCCAGGCGGTCCGTGATGTGGGGTGGCCAGCTGGGTGGGGCCGTGGGGCCGTGTTCCGTCGCCAGGTCCAGCAGTTCGGGGGCGGTCGGGCGGCCCTCGGGGTCCTTGTCCAGGCAGGACGTGATGACCTCGGCCAGGCGCGGGTCGAGCGTGCGCAGCGGGCTCAGGTCGGGGAAGTCGTGGACGATGCGGTAGAGGGGGCTGCCTTCGGCGCTGTCCTTGAACGGCCAGCGCCCGCTCGCCCCGTACGCGATCAGCAGGCCCAGCGTGAACACGTCGGAGGCGCTGGACAACCGCCGTTTCCCCGAGGCCTGTTCGGGTGACATGTACGCGGGCGTGCCGACGATCAGGCCGGTCTGGGTGAGCTGGCTCTGTTCGGCGGCGCGGGCGATGCCGAAGTCGATGAGGGTGACGCCGTCGAGGGTCAGCATGACGTTCGACGGTTTGAGGTCCCGGTGCACCATGTCGAGGGCGTGGACCGACTTCAGGCCGTCGGCCACTCCCCGCAGGAGCCGCCAGAGGGCATCGGCCGGTAACGGCCCGCCGTGCGGTTCGATGGCCTCCGCCAGCGTGATCCCGGGTATGTACGCGGTGGCGAACCAGGGCGGCTCGGCGGTGCGGTCGCTCGCGAGCAGCGGTGCGGTGGCCTCGGCCGGCAGGCGCGCGAGGTTGTCCATCTCCTGCCCGAAGCGGCGCAGGAACCCCTCGTCCTCGGCGACGACGGACGCCAGCATCTGTTTGACGGCGGCGTACCGCCCGTCCACGACGCCGAGGTACACCCGCCCCATGCCGCCCGCCCCGATGCGGCCCACGAGGGGGATCGTCCCGATCCACCGCGGGTCCCGCTCGCGCAGTGGCTCGGCGCCGCTGCCCGTGAGGTCGAACGCGTCCTGCCCGCCTGCCCCGTCCACCGTCTCCCCGTTCACCGGCCTCCCGGCCGGACCTGTGCCGCTCCCGTGCGCACCCCCGTCCGCACGGACGGACACCGGCCCCGGCCGGGGCCGGTGTCCAGTGTGGACCATCGGTCCTTGCAGGTGGTAGATCTTTCTAGAAAAGCGTTCTAGAAATGTTGGGTTCCGCTAAGGGGTCTACGCTGGTGGGCACCATGAGCCCCAAGCAACAGCGCGGCGCGGAAACCGCCGAGCGCCTCCTGGATGCCGCCCTCCAGGTGTATGCCGAGTCGGGGGAGCAGGGCGTCACCGTCAGCGCCCTCACCAAGGCCAGCGGTGTCAGCCTCGGCAGCCTCTATCACCACTTCGGCAGCGTCGACGGCCTCATGAGCGCGCTGTTGCTGCGCTGGCTCGGGCGCCTTCTCGGGGAGCTTGCCGGGGGCGTGGAGCGTTCCCGTACGGCTCGTGGTGGGGTGCGCGCGCTCGTACGTACGTATCTGGCGTTCATTCAGGAGCATCCGGACGCCTCCCGGCTCCTGCACTCCTCCTACGCCGACCGGGTCGGCATGGCGCAGGCGCGGCAGCTCCGCGACGCGCAGGAGGCCAGGCTGTCGCCGATGACCGACTGGGTGCGCCGGCACGCCGAGTCCGGGGAGATCGCCCCCTTGGCCGTGCCCATGGTCGAGGCGCTGGTCATGGGGCCGATCGTCGCGACCGCGCGCCGCTGGCTCTCCGGCATGGACGATGCCGACCTCGATCAGGCGGCGCGTGTCCTGCCGGAGAGGATCTGGCGGTCGATCAGTCCTTGAGCGGTCGCGATCACTCCTTGAGTGGTCGGTCACGTCTTGGGGGCTTGGTGCGCGGTTATGGCGTGCTCCGGGCGGGGAGCGTTTTGACCATGGTTGAAACGGTCGAAGTGGTCGAGACAGCTGAGGAAGTGGCCGCACGGCACGGGCTGGAGCCCCTGCCGGTGGAGGGCGGACTGTTCCGGCGGACCTGGGCGGGCCCGCCGGACGCCGACGGCCGGCCGGCGGGCTCGGCGATCGTCGTGCTGCTGACCGACGCCCCCGGGGACTTCTCCGCCCTGCACCGGCTGCCCATCGACGAGGTCTGGCACTTCTACGAGGGCGACCCCCTGGAACTGCTGCTCCTCGCTCCCGACGGCACGGACCGCCTCGCTGTGCTGGGGCGCGGCGGGAGTGTCCAGCTCGTCGTCCCTGCGGGGACGTGGATGGGGGCGCGGGTCGCAGCGGGTGGCGGAGAGGGGGATGGGGAGCGACGGTACGGGCGGCAGCGCGGGCGGCGGTATGGGTGGCGGTATGGGTGGTCGTTGTTCGGGACGACTATGGCACCCGGTTTTCTGGCCCGGGATTACGAGGGCGGGGAGCCGGACGAGTTGGCCGCGCGGTATCCCCGGCGGGCGGAACTCATCCGGGAGCTGTGCAGGGCAGGGGAGCCGGTGCGGATGCGGGAGGAGGGTGGGGCGGATGTGCGAGGAGGTGGGGCGGGTGCGTGAGGAGGGAGAGGTGGACGTACGAGGAGGTGGGGCGGGTGCGTGAGGAGGTGGGGCGGGTGCCGGTGCGTGAGGGGGTGGGGCGGGTGCGGGTGCGTGAGGAGTTGCTGCGGGATCATTCGTTGCCCCAGTTGCCTGGCCGTGTCGCCTTGGTGACCGGTGCGAGCGGCGGTGTCGGTGCCGGGATCGCCCGGCGGTTCGCGCAGGCCGGGGCGGCGGTCGTCGTGCACTTTCGGCGTGGTGAGGCGCGGGCCCGGGAGCTGGTGGAGCGGATCGAGGGAGCGGGCGGGGAGGCGACCGCGCTGTCGGCTGATCTGACCCGCGAGGAGGAGTGCCACCGCCTCGTCGAGGCCGCGTACGCCTGGAAGGGGCGCCTGGACGCGCTGGTCAACAACGCCGGGGTCCAGCCCCTGCAGAGTCTCGCGGACATGACGGCCGCGGACTGGCGGCAACTCTCCGAGGCGAACGTGACGAGCGCGTTCTGCTGCACGCAGGCCGCGGCGGGCCTCATGGCCCGGCAGGATGGCGGCGGCACGGTCACGCAGATCGCGTCCATCGAGGGCACGCGCCCCGCCCCCGGCCACGCGCACTACAGCGCCTCGAAGGCCGCCCTGATCATGTTCGCCCGCTCGGCCGCCCTGGAGTACGGGCCGCGCGGCATCCGCGTCAACAGCGTCTCCCCCGGCCTCGTCGATCGGCCTGGGCTCGCCGAGGAGTGGCCGGACGGCGTGGAGAGGTGGGGCCGGGCGGCGCCGCTCGGGCGGCTCGGGCGGCCGGAGGACATCGGCAGCGCGTGCGTGTTCCTCGCCTCGGACGCGGCGTCCTGGATCACTGGGGTGGATTTGGTGGTGGATGGTGGGGTGGGGGTGCGGCCTGGTTGGTAGGTGGTCTGGTTGGGGGTTGGTGGTTGGTGGTCGGTTGTGGGTGCCGGTGCCGGTGCCGGTGCCGGTGCCGTTTCGGTTTTGGGTTCGGGGCGGCTGCGGCTCCGGGGGCATCGGTGGTCAGGCAGTCAACGGGCCGGCTTGGCAGGTGGCTTGCCCTCTAGTGTCCGGGCTCCGGCGTCCCTCGGCCATGTGATCAGAGGCGGGTCCCAGGGAGGCGGTCCAGCCAGGCTCGGGCCGCCGTGTTGAACTCGGCGGGGCGCTCCAGGTTCGGCAGGTGCGCGGACGACTCGATGACGCACAGCGTGGAGTCCGGGAGGGCGGCGTGCATGGCCTCCGCGTCCGCGACCGGGGTGTACGTGTCGTCGCGGCCCACGACGACGAGGGACGGTATGGCGGCGCGGGTCAACAGGTCTCGGTAGTCGGGGCGTTCGGCCCGCCCGCGCAGGGCCGCGGCGGCTGCCTCGGGCGGGGCGGCGAGCATCATGCGGTGGACGTACGCGGACGCCTCCCTGTTGTACGGGGCCACCATTTTGTCCCGCACCTCGTTCGCGTACCCCTTCATGCCCTCGGTGAGGAGTCGGTCCGCCATGGCGTTGCGGCCGACCTTGCCCTCCGGGGTCTCGGCGGCGGGGAACGTGTCCGCGAGAAGCAGGCCCGTGATGCGCCCGGGGAACAGGCGGTAGCACTCCATCACGATCTGCCCGCCCATGGAGAGGCCGCCGAGCGCGAACTCCCTTACGTCCAAGTGGTCCAGGAGTGCGGCGAGGTCCTCGGCGAACGTGGCGAAGTCCGTGGTGCCGGGGACGACGGACGACGCGCCGTAGCCGCGTAGATCGGGCGTGATGACGCGGTGGGTCGCGGCGAACGCCTCGCGCTGTGGGGTCCACATGGAGCGGTCGAAGGGGTGGCCGTGGAGGAGGACGAGAGCGGGGCTGGCGGCGGGTGTTGCGGTGCGTTCGGCTGGGGGGTGGGCCTCGGCCGTGTCGTCGTAGCCGATGGTGATGCCGTTGAGCTGTGCGGTTGCCATGGGGGGAGGCTAGGCCGGGGCAACTGCCCGGTGCAATAAGCTCTTTGCTCTCGGTGCAATGTGTGGGCGGCGGGGCGTGGGCGCGGGTTGAGTGGACAGTTGCGTAGGGGCGGACGGTTGCGAGGGGGCGGCGGGGCGTGGTGCGGCGGAGCGACAGCGACTATCGGAGGCTGGCCGATGAGGTGGCCCGGGAGATCGAGGCGGGGACGCTGCGGGGCGGGGAGCGGCTGCCGACGCAGCGGGCCTTCGCCCGGCGGCGGGGGATCGCCAACTCCACGGCCATCCGGGTCTACGGAGAGCTGGCTCGGCGGGGCCTGGTCGTCGGCGAGGTGGGGCGCGGCACCTTCGTCAGGGCGGCGCCGCCGCATCCGGGCGGGGCGGCGTTGACGGAGGGGGCCGCGCTGCGGGGGGTTGGAGGCGGGCGGGGGCTGCCTGTGGAGGGGCGTGCGCTGTCTGTGGAGGGGCGTGCGCTGCCTTTGGATGGTCGTGGGCTGTCTGTGGAGGAGCGTGAGTCGTCTGTGGTTGTCCCTGTGGCGCCCGGCGGCCTCGGCGTGCCCGACCGGCTCGGCGTGCCCGACCGGCTCGGAGGGCTCGGAGGGCTCGATGGTCCCGGCGTCTCCGGTGGCCTCGGCGTCTCCGGCGCCCCGGGCCGACTCGACGTCTCCGGCGTCTCCGGCGTCTCCGGCCGCCTGGGCCGACTCGACGTCTCCGGCGGCCTCGGCGGCCCGGACGGTCCTGGCGGTCCCGGCGGCCCCGGCCGACTCGACAGTCCCGGCGGCCCCGGCCGACTCGACAGTCCCGGCGGCCCCGGCGGCCCCGGCGGCCCCGACAGTCCCGGCAGCCCCGGCAGACTCGGCGGTCCCGGCCGACTCGGCGGCGAGCCGCTCCCGGTCAACCTGGAGCTGAACTACCCCGTGGTTGAAGGTCAGTCGGCCCTCATGGCGAGGGTCCTCGGACCGCTCTCGCGGGCCGACGTGCTGCTGGAGGCCACCCGGGCCGCCGCGCCGGACGGGACCGCCGAGGCGCGGGAGGCCGTCGCCTCGGTGCTGGCCCGCAGCGGGTGGCGGCCGGAGCCGGAACGGGTGCTCTTCGCCGGGAACGGCCGGCAGGCCATCGCCGCCGCCCTCTCCTCGCTCGTCCGCCCGGGTGGCCGCGTCGGCGTCGAGGAAGTCACGTACCCCCTGGTCAGAGCCATCGCCGAACAGCTCGGCATACGGCTCGTACCGATCGCCATGGACGAGCAGGGCATGCTGCCCGACGCGCTGGCCGACGCCCACCGTCGCGCCTCCCTCGGCGCCGTCTACGTACAGCCGACTCTGCAGAATCCACTGTCGGTCACGGCCGGGGTGGAGCGGCGGGCGGAACTGGCCGATGTGCTTGGGCGGTTGGGCTGCATGGCCGTCGAGGACGGCACGTGGGGGTTCCTCGCGGACGACGCGCCCGCGCCGCTCGCCGCCCTGCTGCCCGAGCGGGTCGTCTTCATCGACAGCCTCTCCAAGCGGCTCGCCCCGGGGCTGACCCTCGGCATGCTCGCCGTACCGCCCGCCCACCGGGACGCCCTCGCGCGCAGCCTGCGGTCCGGGGCCTGGACCGCGGGGGCCTTCAGTCTGGAGGCGGCCGTGCGGTGGGTCGGTGACGGGACCGTGGAGACGTTGGTCACCGCCAAGCGGGCCGACGCGGGGGTGCGGCACGGGATCGTTCGGGAGCTGCGGGAGCGGCTGACGGCGGCGGGGGTCAAGGGGCGTATCCGTACCGATCCCCGCTCCTATTACTGCTGGTGGGAGCTGCCTCCGCCGTGGCGCGCCGAGACCTTCGTCGCCGCGGCGGCCGCGCACGGCATCGCCGTCACGCCGGGCCCGGCCTTCGCCGTCGGCGGCGGTAGCGGTGGCGGTCGCGGCGGCAGCCTTGGCGTTGGCGTTGGCGTCGGTGTCGGCGGGTACGGCGCGGCGGACGCGGTGCGGGTCGGGCTCGCGTCACCGCCGACGGACGTACTCGCGAGGGCGCTGGACACGCTCGCCGCGGTTGTGGCGGAGGGACCGCCGTCGTCCGCCTGCTACCCGGACGTGAGCGGCCCCGCCTCCAGATCCGCTCCTATCCGGATGTGAGCGGTCCAGCCTCCAGCTCTGCTCCTATCCGGATGTGAGCAGCCCCACCTCCAGGTCGGCGACCACACCGTAATGGTCGCTTGCCCATACGCCGTCGACGGGCTTGTCGAAGGCGAGTCCGGCGCCGCGCACGCGGGCGAAGGCGTTCGGGTGGGCGTGCGGTGAGCCCACGAAGATGTAGTCGATCCGGCGGTGGTGGCCGGGCTGGCGGACCAGGCGCTCGATGTCCTCGGTCGCGTGGGGGTTGTCGGCGGTCCAGGTGTGTCCGGGGCCGGAGCCCGCGATCTCCCACGCGTCGTGGTAGTGCGTGCCGCGCCCTGAGAGCGATTGCCTGCCGGTCAGGTACCGGATGCCGGCCGAATCGGGCTCCGCGTTGAAATCACCGGCCATGATCGTGGGCAGGGCGGTGCGGTGGCGGGCGTCCAGGTCGGTCAGGGCGAGGACTTGACGTTCCCGTTGCGCTTCGGCGTCGAGGCGGAAGGAGGTGGTGGGTGCGATGAGCAGCACGTCTTCACGGGCGCTCGGATCGTTGGCCAGGGGCGCCACCGGAACCAGCGCCGCCAGCGTGAGCCACGGGACGTCGGGTGCGTCCGTCCCGCGTTGATCGAGGACTTCTACGATGCGATGCGGCTGCCGCGTCGCGATGGCGGTGCCGCCGTAGCGATCCGCGTGTGGTGGTGCTGTCGCGGTCGTCTGCGACTGGTGCGTGCCGTGCAGCCCGGTTCCGTCGAGCAGCTCCGGCAGTTGGTGCGGCAAGACCTCCTGAAGGGCGACGAGATCCGGTTCGAGACGCCGCAGCTCGGCGTTGATCAGCGCCGTCCGTGCGGTGGCGTCACCGCGGTTGTTCCATATGTTCAGCGTCACGACGCGCAGATTCGTCGCCATCAGGTTCCTCTTTTCACAGGTCTTTCAAAGGTGGTGTCGCCCGGGGGCAGCCGAATGGGGCGGCGGCAGCCGGTCCGACCAGGGTCAGCCGAACTGGCCGGGCCGGTAGTCGCCCGCGGGCTGCTGGGTGATGACGTTCATCCGGTTCAGGGCGTTGATGAGGGCGATGAGCGACACCAACGCGGCGAGCTCCTCCTCGTCGTAGTGCTTGGCCGCGTCCGCCCATGCCTCGTCGGTGACGCCGCCTGCCGCGTCGGCGATGCGGGTGGCCTGCTCGGCGAGCTCCAGGGCGGCCCGCTCGGCCGCGGTGTACACCGTGGCCTCCCGCCAGACCGCGACCAGGTTGATCCGGACCGAGGTCTCCCCGGCCTGCGCGGCGTGCTTGGTGTGCATGTCGACGCAGAAACCGCAGCCGTTGATCTGACTGACGCGGAGCAGCACCAGCTCCCGCGTCGTGGCGGACAGCGGCGAGTCCAGGATCACCTTGCTCGCTGAGACGAGGTGTTTCACGGCCTTGACCGCGATCGGGTTGGCGTGGATGTCGAGACGGGCTTCCATCGTGAACTCCTCTGTGTGCGCGGTGGTTGCGCAGCGTTGCGCTGCGGCTTCGCTGTGGTTGCGCTGTGGTCGCGCCGCAGTCGTGCTGCGGGTGTGTCGCGTTCGGGTGGGTCCCAGCAGTACGACGAGACAGCCCGCCGGAATGTGAGGCGGGCTGCCTCGTCACATTCCGCGAGGCCGTCTCGTCGTACTGGTGAGTGACGACGGCAGACGACGCGGCCAGACGCGGCCCAGGGGAGCGGCGACACCATGAGGACCCAGTCCCAGCCAGAGGACGACCGGCTCGACCCGAGCCTGCGCGCGATCACGAGCGAGCGGCGTCAGCTGATCAATCTCGCGTACCGGCTCCTTGGCTCCCTCGCCGACGCGGAGGACGTCGTGCAGGAGACGTACGCCCGCTGGTACGCCATGTCCCGAGAGCAGCGGGAGGCCATCGAGTCACCCGGCGGCTGGCTGACGAAGGTCGCCAGCCGAGTCTGCCTCGACCTGCTCGGCTCGGCGCGGGCCCGGCGGGAGAGTTACGTGGGCGAATGGATCCCGGAGCCGCTCCCCGACCACACGGAGTGGCTCAGCGGGCGAGGGGGCGGCGGGACGGCGGACCCGGCAGACCGGGTCACTCTCGACGAGTCGGTCCACATGGCGTTCCTCGTCGTGCTCGAATCGATGACCCCGGCCGAGCGCGTCGCGTTCATCCTTCACGACGTCTTCCGTTACTCCTTCGCCGAGGTGGCGGAGATCGTCGGCCGTACGCAAGGGGCGTGCCGACAGCTGGCGTCCTCGGCCCGCCGTCGCGTACGCGCGTCGTCGCGCGCTTCCGTGGCTACGACTTCGGAGGCCCGGCGCGCCGGCCTGGTGAGGGAGTTCAAGCGGGCGTGGGAAGCGAAGGACATCGACGCCCTCATCGGCCTCCTCGACCCCGACGCCATGGGGCTCTCCGACGGAGGGGGCCTGGTCAGTGCCGCGCCGCCCATGGGAGGCAGCGAGCAGATCGCACGCTTCCTGATCGCCGTCACCAGCGGGGCGCCCGACCTGACGATCCTGGAACGGACGGTCAATGGGGAGCCCGGTCTGGTGGTCCAGCAAGGCGGCGTCACCATGTCGGTGATGGCGTTCGACATCGTCGGGGACCGGATCACGAGGTTCTGGGCGGTACGGAATCCGGAGAAGCTTCAGCCTTGGGTGGGGGTCACCGGGGCAGGGAGTGAGGTGGCTGTGGCGCGCTGAGGCAGTCGACTGCAGCAGTCGATGCGGCCAGTCGATGCGGCCAGGCGATGCGGACAGTCGACCGCGGCCAGGCGGAGCCTGAGCGAAGTCCGGGCAGGACAAGAGCCCCGGTCGGTCACCTCCGCCGACCGAGGCTCTCTCTGCCCCCGGACCCGACCGCGGCGGCGACACTCCCCCGAGCTACGCGCATTGCGCGAGTACCGGCGGGCCAGATCCGATGTAGTGATCACATCAGGCGCCGCCAACAGATCGCTAACATATGGCCAACGGTCGGCTGATAAGCGACGGTCGGTACGGGGAGATGGCGTGAGCGAGCGGTGCGAGCTGCGGTCTGGGCCGGGATCGGAACCGGAACCGGGGGCGGAACCGGAACCGGAACCGAGGCCGGGGTCTGGACTTGGCCTTGGGCCTGGGCCTGGGCCTGGGCCTGGGCTTGGTCTGCGGTTCGGGCTGCTCGGGGCGCCGGCGCTGTACGACGGTACGGACGGCGAGCCGCGTCCTGTGCGCGGCGCCAAAGGGCGCGCCCTGCTGGCCGCGCTCCTCCTGGAACCGGACAAGGCCGTCTCGCTCGACGCCCTCAAGGACGCGCTGTGGGGCGACTCCCCGCCCGCGTCCGCGCAGGCCTCCCTCCAGAACCACGTGACGCGGCTGCGGCGCCTCCTCGACGACCCGGAGCGGCTGCACGCGGTGCCGCCGGGGTACCGGTTGCGGGTCCGCGAGGGTGAGTTGGACGTCCGTGTCTTCGAACGCCGGGTGGCCAGGGCGCGGGCGGCGCACGCCGAGCGGGACTGGGCCCGGGTCGTCGACTCCGCGTCGGACGCGCTCGCGCTGTGGCGCGGGCGGCCCCTCGGCGGCCTTCCGGAGCCGCTGGCGGGCCACTCGCTCGTACCGCGCCTGGAAGAGGCTCGGCTGCTCGTCCTGGAATGGCGGTACGACGCCGAACTGGAACTCGGCACCGACCTCGCCGCGCTCGCCCCAGCACTGGCGGCACTGGTCGCCGAACACCCCCTCCGCGAGGCCTTCCACCGCCAGCTGATGCTCGTCCTCCACCGCACGGACCGCCAGGCAGAGGCCCTGGCCACCCACCGCGAACTGCGCCGCAGGCTGATCGAGGAACTGGGCGTGGAGCCGGGGGCGGCGGTACGGGAGGCGCATCAGGAGGTGCTGCGGGGGCGGTTCGCGGGGGCGGGGGTGTCTCTGGATGTGGGGGGCCGTGGAGCCGCTGGTGCGTACGGTGCCGTGGGGGGCACCGGAGGCTCGGGTGCGGCTGAAGCTGTGGGGGTTACCGGAGGCTCGGGTGCGCCCGGCGCCGTAGGGGTAACTGAAAGCTCGGGTGCGCCTGCAGTCGTGCGGGAGCCACTCGGCGTGGAGAAGCGCGAAGGCGCGGGCGCGTCCGGAGTTGCGGGCGCGTCCGGAGTTGCGGGGCAGCCCGATGCGGCGTTGAAGCGCGAGGCTGCGGGGCAATCTGAAACGGGGGAGAAGCGCGAGGCCGCGGGGCGGCCCGATGGTGTGGGGCAGTACGAAGCTGCCAGGCCCGAAGCCCCGTACGAGCCCAACGTCTCGCGCGAGCCCGAAGCCACGGACGAGGCCGGTGCCAGGGACGAGCCCGGTGCCACGGACGACTCCGAAGCCGCGGACGAGCCGAGTGCCACGGACGACTCCGAAGCCGTCAACGAGTCAGGTGCAACGGACGAGCCCGAAGGCAAAGGCACGGACGAGCCGGGTGCTTCGGACGCCTTCGAACCCGTCGAAGAGCCGGGTACTTCGGACGCCTTCGAACCCGTCGAAGAGCCGGGTACCTCGGACGCCTTCGAACCCGTCGAGGAAAGCGAAGCCGTCAAGGAAAGCGAACCCCCCGCACCCGCACGCCTCGGCAAGCCCGCTCCACCGCCCGCCCAACTGCCGCCCGACCCCGCCCATTTCACCGGCCGGGAAGAGACCGTCCGCGCCCTGCGGGGCGCGCTCGACGCGGGGGCGCGTGTCGCTGTCGTCTCCGGGATGGCCGGCGTCGGCAAGAGCGCCCTCGCCGCGCATGTGGCGCACGGGCTGCGGGAGGAGTTTCCGGACGGGCAGCTCTACGTCAATCTGCACGGCGCGACGCCCGGCATGACCCCGCTCACCCCCGGCCAGGCCCTCACCTCGCTCCTGCGCGACCTCAGCGCCGAGCCGTGCCCCAACCCGGAGAGCCACGAAGACCCCGCCTCGGCCGCCGCCTTGCTCCGCTCCCTGCTCGCGCCCACCCGCATGCTCATGGTCCTGGACGACGCCGCGACCGCCGCGCAGGTGCGCCCCCTGCTGCCCGCCGGCCCCGGCTGCGCGGTCATCGTCACCAGTCGGTCCCCGCTGACCACCCTCGACGGCGCGGCCCGTTTCCCACTGGAGCCCCTCTCGGACGGGGACAGCGCCGCGCTCCTGCGTGCCGTCTCGGGACGCGACGGGCTCGACGCCGGGCACCCCCTGGTCGAACTTGCGGGCCGCCTCCCGCTGGCCCTGCGCATCGTCGCCGCCCGCCTCGCCGCGCGCCGCGCCCTCACGCCGGACGCCCTCGCCGAACTCCTCACGGTCAGCGGCGGCCGCCTGCACCACCTGGAGTACGACGATCTGAGCGTGCGCCGCTCCCTCGCCGTCGCCCTCGACGCCCTGCGCACCTCGGAACGCCGGGCCGACCGCGACGCCGCCCTCGCCCTCGCCCGGATCGGCGCGCTCGACCTCCCTACGTACGGAGTCCCGCTCCTCGCCCACCTGTTGGACGTCGACGAACTGCGCGCCGGCGCGGCCCTCGACCGCCTGGTCGACGTCGCCCTCCTCGACGAAACGGCCTACGGTCGCTACGCCCCGCACGACCTCGTACGCGACTTCGCCCGCGAGACGGCAGCCGCCCTCGCCGCGGACCCCGGCCAGGGCATGGACGTCGCAGAAGAGGCCATGTTCTGGTACGCGGAGTCCGCCCGCCGCACCTTGCAGGCGATCCTGCCGGAGGGCCTCGACAAGGCGGACCGCCTGCGCGGCGTGGCCTCCCGCCTGGCACGCCACGGGCAACGCGTGGACAGCGCTCCGGGCGCGCAGGGCACCTCGGTTACGCAGGGCACCCCGGTCGTGCAGGGCACCCCGGTCACACAGGGCACCCCAGTTACGCAGAGCACCTCCGGTACGCAGAGCACCCCAGTTACGCAGGACGCTCCCGCCCCACCCAACACCTCAGGCACACCGAACACCCCCACCCCTCCCCTCACCCTGGAAGCCGCCTTCGCCTGGGGCGACACCGAGCTCGCGAATGTCCTCGCCCTCGCTCTCGCCCTCACCTCCGCCGAGCGATCCACCGGCACCCGCCCCTCCGACCTGCTCCCCGTACTGGTCCGCTGCCTCTTCCCCTACCTCCAACGCCGCGGCCGTCTCCCGGAGGCGGCCGTACTCGGCGCCCTCGCCCTGGACGCCGCCCGCCGCGAAGGCGACAGCGCCGCCGAGGCCCAAGCCCTCACCGACCTCGCCGGCATGCACTTCATGTCCGGCCGGAGCAACGAGTCGCTCGCGCTCAACGACCAGGCCCTCGCGCTCTGGCGCGGCCTCGGCATCGTGTCCTGCGTGCGCCGCGGCCTCAACAACCGCGGTCTCCTCCTCGAAGGCCTCGGCCGTCACGCCGAGTCCGCCGAAGCCCTCCATCAGAGCCTGGCGCTCGCCAAGGAACTCGCCGACCCGCTCAGCGAGGCCATCACCCTCAGCCACCTCGGCAACCTCTACGAACACACGGACGCCCGCGCCGCCATCGACCACCACGAACGCAGCCTCGCGATCGGCGAGGCCATCGGTCACGCCGTCGTCCGCCAGTCCGCCCACTGCAACATCGGCTACGCCCACCTCACCCTCGGCGAACCCGCCGCCGCCCTCGCGCACTTCGAGGAGAGTCTGCGCATCCACGGCGAGTACGAGGACTGGCACGGCGAGTCCCAGGCCCGCCTCGGCCTGGTCCGTGCCCTGCGCGGTCTGACCCGCGCCCGGGACGCGACGCGCGAGTGCGCCGCACTCCTCGACCGCGCCGAACACCGCGGCGATGCCCACATGACAGGCCTGGCCCGCCACCAGCGGGGGCTTCTCCTCCGGGAGGAGGGGCGCGACGAAGAGGCGTACGAGCAATGGAGGCGGGCGCTGAAGGCCCTGGACGGTACCGACAGCAAGGTGGCCGACGAACTGAGGGCCTTGCTTACGGCTGGCTGAGCCCCTTGCCCCCTGCCGTCTGCCTGCTGCTTCCTGCCTCCTGCCTCCTGCCTCCCGTCTACTTCGCGTCGGCGTAACGCTCCACGACGGCGATCGTGAACGGAAAGCGGACCGGCGTCTCCCCGAAGGCGATCCGGCCGGCCAGGTCCCCCGCCGCGCGCACCGCGAGAGCGACGGCCTCCGCCTCCTCGGCAGGGCAGTGCACGATGACCTCGTCGTGCTGGAAGAAGACCAGCTCGGCCCGCATCCCGCCCTCGGACATCGTCCGCCGCAGAGCGGCCAGCATCAGCAGCGCCCAGTCCGCCGCGCTGCCCTGCACCACGAAGTTGCGCGTGAACCGGCCGCGGGCCCGGGCGTTGCTGGAGGCGTACCCAGGAGTGAACTCCCCTTCGGGGGACGGGCGCGGTCCGTCGGACGCCGCAGGCTCCTCCTGGGGAATGCCCGCCTCGTCGTCCTCCCCGGCTCCGGCGGCCGGCGGGCTCGTCCGTCCCAGCCAGGTCCGTACGAGCCGTCCCTCCTCGCCCGCCTTCGCCGCGTCGTCGACGTACGCGACGGCCAGCGGGAAGCGGCGCCGCAGCGCGGCCAGGTTCTTCAGGCCGTCGCCCGACGTCTGCCCGTACACGGCGCCGAGCAGCGCGATCTTCGCGTGGTCGCGGTCGCCGGAGAACGCGCGGTCCGACAGCCGGGTGTAGAGGTCCTCCCCGCTCCCGGCCACCTCCATCAGGCCCCGGTCCCGGGAGATCGCGGCGAGGACCCTCGGCTCCATCTGGTCGGCGTCGGCCACGACGAGCCGCCAGCCCGGGTCGGCGACCACGGCCCTGCGGATCACCTTCGGGATCTGCAGCGCCCCGCCCCCATTGGTCGTCCAGCGGCCGCTGACCGAACCGCCGGGCGTGTACTCGGCCCGGAAGCGTCCGTCGCGGACCCAGTCCTGAAGCCAGCTCCAGCCGTGCGCGGTCCAGATGCGGTACAGCTTCTTGTACTCGATGAGGGGCCGCACCGCCGGGTGGTCGATCTCCTCCAGCTCCCAGCGCCGCGTCGACTTCACCTTGACGCCGGCCTGAGCGAAGGCCTTCACCACGTCGGCGGCCAGATCCGGGCGGACGCGGCGGCCGAACGCGGCGGACACCTCGTCGGCCAGCTCGGCGAGGCGGCGGGGCTCACCGCCGCCCGCGTACCGCTCACCGAGCAGTTCGGTCAGGACCTCGCGGTGGACGTCTGCGCGCCAGGGCAGACCCGAGGCGTTCATCTCGGCGGCCACCAGCATGCCCGCCGACTCGGAGGCCGTGAGCAGGCGCATGCGGCCGGGGTGGGCGGTGGCGTCGTGTCTTCGCTGCTGCTCGGCGTAGACCTCGACGAGCTCTTCCAGCGTGACGGGGGCGCCGCCGGGGCGGGGCTCGAAGAGAGAGTCCTGCGAGCCGGGCTCGGCGGCGCGGGGCGGGGGATCGGGAGGTACGGGAGCGTTGCGGAGCCGGGCCAGGGCGGCGGCCGCGGAGCGGGGCTCTCCGAGGCGGCCCTCGTGACCGAGGAGGAGCAACTCGGCGGCCTCGACGTCGTAACACCGCTCCACGCGGACGCCGGCGGCGAGCAGGCGCGGGTACAGGGCGGGGGTGGACCGCCACACCCACCGCCCTACGTCGCCCCGCTTCCGTACGGCCTCGGCGAGGTCCGGCTCCCGCACGACGCCGCCCGCGGGCAGCGCGTCGCCCCCGAGGGGGACGAGCTCTGCCCCGCCCCCCTCAACTGCGGCGATGGCCCAGCGGTCGGTCATATCGCGAGTGTTGCACCCGCCACTGACATCGGGCGGGACGCCTTGGACGGGGTCAGGGTTGGGACGCCATGGGTGGCGCCACGGGCGGGACGCCTTGGGTGGGGCCACGGCCGGGACGCCTTGGGTGGGGCCGGGGGAGGGGCACCTTGGACGGGGCCAGGGCCGGGACGCCTTGGGTGGGGTCAGGGCCGGGACGCCATGGGTGGCACCACGCCCGGGGCTCCTTGGACGGGGCCACGCCACGGACGAGCACCGGGCGCGGACCGTACCCGAGGCGACCCGTCGGCAGCCTCACGTCCGCCGCGCTCCGGCCGTCGCCGCCCCCGTCGCCACCACCGCGCAAACCGCTACAACCAATCCGACGACATCCCAGGGCACCGCCATCCCCGTCGGCACCGACAGCCGCGCGAGCCCCGCGGACAGGCCCCCGAGGTTGACCGCCGTCACTGCGAGGCCCAGGAGGGCGCCCGCCGCCACCGCCACCAGGGCCTCCCCGGTGACCACCATCCGTACCTGCCGCCCCGTGGCCCCCGCCAGCCGCAGGGACCGCAGCTCCGTGCCCCGCACGGACGCGGCCATCAGCAGCGTGCTCGCCAGGGAGATGCTCGTATAGACGAGGGAGATGCCGAGCAGCATCAGCAGACCGAGCCGCGTCTGCGACTTGGTCCGAGGGTGCGTCGCGGACAGCCACTCCTCGGCTGTCCGCACCTCGCCCCCGCTCACGGCAGCCAGCACGGCAGCGGCACTGTCCGGATCGGCCCCCGCCTTCAAGCGCACGTCGATCCGGTCCACAGGCACCTGGGAACCAACGTCCCCGACCGAGGCGTTGGGAGAAGTGACGTACGCGCCGTTGTCCCCGCTCCCCTGGGCCAGTACCGCCACGATCCGCAGCCGTGCCCGCCGCCCGTCGCCCAGCCAGACGTCGACGTGTTCGCCGACCCGATGCTTCTCCCACTCCTCGTTGACGATGATCGACCGATCGTCCAGGTCGCGTACGTCACCCGCGACCACCGGCAGCCGCGAAGTCGCCGCCAGCGCCGCGGGGTCACGCACGGCACGCGCGTCGGACCGTACGAGCGCGCTGCCCTCCTCACGTACGAAGACAGCGGTGGAGGCGGAGGCGGAGACGGCCGCGGCCCCCGGAATCCTTCGATTCTGCGGGGCACCCAAGTCGGCTCCGGTAACGACCAAGTGGGCGGTCGTACGCTCACGCGCCTCCGCCGCCTTCGCCTCGCTCACGGTCTGCGCCGAGCCGAGCAGGCTGCCCGCGAGGGCGACGGTGACCAGGACGGGGGCCGCGACGGCGGCGGTGCGGCGTACGGAGGCGGTGGAGTTCTCGCGTACGAGGAGACCGATGGCGCCGGGCAGCCGGAAGGCGCGGACGACGGGCCGTACGAGCAGCGGTGCGAGCGCGGCGGCCGCGGTGATCAGGATCATCGGCTGGACCGTGTACGTCTTGCGCTTCATCAGCGAGGACGGGTCCGTGACCAGGGTCCAGGCGAGCAGCCCGACGCCGCAGGCGAGCAGCGCCGCCCCCACGATCCGCCGGCTCCACGGCATGACGCCGCTGTCCACGGACGCGTCGCGCAACGCCTCGGCCGGGGTGACGCGCCCGGCCCGCCGGGACGCGGCCCAGGCGCCCGCGAAGGCGACGAAGAGGCCGGTCCAGAAGGCGAGTTGGAAGGGCCATGTGAGCCAGGCGCCTATCGCATGCGCGACGGTGGAGGCTTCCGATGTGTGTGGTGTGTGTGATGCCTGTAGCGCCTGTGATGCCTCCGCCCCCGGGATCGCGAACCATCGCGGCGCGATCCCCGCCTCCACCAGCGCCTCGCCGAGCAACGGCCCGCCCCACGCCCCGAGCACGCACCCGACGGCGGACGCCGCGACGCCCACCGCGAGCGCCTCGCCGAGCAGTTGTCTGCGCACCTGGCCGGGCGTCGCGCCCGCCATCCGCAGCAGCCCGAACTCCCGCCGCCGCAGCGCCACGACGAAGGCGAACGTCGACGCGGTGACGAACACCGACACGAAGGCGGCCACCCCGCCCGCCGTGCCGAGGAAGGAGTTGACGGCCACCAGCGCCTCGGCGTCGCGCTCCGTGCCGGGGTCGGCCTGGCGGCGGTCGCCGCCGGTGAGGACGCGGGCCCGGCCGTCGACCACGTCGCGCACCTGCCGCGCCGGGGCATCGACGCCGACCGCGTCCCGCTTGTCGCCGTCCAGCCGTACGGGACCGAGCCGCCGAAGGTCGCGCAGCAGTTCGGTATCCACAGGGTGTGGATGAGCGAGCGGCTTCGATACGTGTGCGGTATCCGGTCCGCGCTCGACCGGCACCGTCAGCCGGTCCTGCCCCATGACGACGACGGGCGACTCCGCGAACCGCACGGGCGGACGGTCCGGCGCGGTGAGGCTCGCGTCCAGCCCGAGCCCCATCGCGGCGGTGAGCCCGACGCCGAGGGCGACGGCCACGAAGGCACCGAGCAGACTGCTCCAGCGGGCGCGGAGAGAGGCGAGGAAGATCATCGGGTGGCCGCCTCGTCCGAGTCGGTGCCGGCCGTGGCGACCGTGGTGCCTCGGCGTCGCGCCGTGGTGATCGTGGTGCTCTCCAGTATCGCCATACGTTCAGCCACCGCACCGGCACTCGGCGCCCGCAGCTCGCTCGCCACCCTGCCGTCGACGAGGAAAACCACGCGGTCCGCGTACGAGGCGGCCACCGGGTCGTGCGTGACCATCACGGTCGTCTGCCCTTCCTGGTCCACCAACCCCCGCAGCAGCGCGAGGACCTGTCGGCTGGTTCCCGTGTCGAGCGCCCCGGTCGGCTCGTCGCCGAAGAGGACTGCGGGGCGGCTGACCAGCGCCCGCGCGAGGGCGACGCGCTGCTGCTGGCCGCCCGAGAGCTCGCCGGGCCGATGTCTGGCCCGGTCGGCCAGGCCCACCCGGCCGAGGGCGTCACGGATCTCCGTACGAGAAGGGCGGCGGCCCGCGAGACGCAGCGGGAGCGCGACGTTCTGGGAGGCGCTCAGTGAGGGGATGAGGTTGAAGGCCTGGAAGACGAAACCGATCCGCTCCCTGCGCAACAGCGTGAGCCGGCGCTCGTTCAGCCCCGTCAATTCGGTGCCGCCCACTTCGACTGTTCCCGACGTCGGCCTGTCCAGGCCTGCGGCGCACTGCAGAAGCGTGGACTTCCCGGAGCCGGAGGGGCCCATGACCGCGACGAAGGTCGCGGCGCTCACTTTCAGGTCTACGCCGTCGAGGGCGGCGACGTTGCCGTGGAGGCGGTGGAGGGCGGTGAGGCGTACGGCGGTTTTGGGCGTCTCGGTCATGTGTACAGCCAAGCGGGGGGCGCTTGCGCGGGCACGACCACTGAGGGGTGTCGTGGGGTATGGCTAGCCCTACCTTTTCCGGCGGGGCTTGGCTGGTGAGGCGTCCCTCACTGGCCTGGCGCGGCCTGCCCCGCCCACTTCGCGGCGGATATCTCCCACCCACCCACTCGTTCACCCCGCATCGAGGCGTGGAGGTGGGGCGGGCGTTTACCCCGGGCGGAGGGTGTCGGGCCGGGGTGGGGTGTGACCCCGCGTGGAGGTGTGTGGCTCCACCGCGCGGCACTCACCGCACGGCACCCACTGCACGGCACCCACTGCACGGCACTCACCGCGCGGCACCCACTGCACGGCACCCATGCCACCTCACCCATGCCACCTCACCCACCCCACCTCACCCACCCCACCTCATACCCTGTCCCCATGGATTCGGTGATCGACAAAGCGTTCGCGGCGGCGTTGTACGGCGACGACCACGAGGGCCTGGACACCGGAGCCTCCCTCCTGGCGGCCGCCCCCGAGGCGGACGCGGAGTTGCGTCGGCGCGGCGAGGAGTACCTGCGTAGGGCCTGGCGGCACGGCTGGCAGCCCGCGGATGTCGTACGGCTGGTCCGCCGTGACCTGGGCGAGCCGCACGTACGCCTGACCGCCGCCCTGATCCGAGCCGAAACCAGCGGCTACGCCCACCTGCCGCCCCGCTGGCCGGCCCAGCTGGCCGACCTCGACCCCACCGCAGAACAGGCCGGCGACCGCTTCGGTGACCGCTTCTCGGAAGCCACCACCCACCTGGAGCTCTACCGCCTGCTCCTGCGCCTGCCCCCGATCGAACCGGTCGGCCCACCGCCCGGCGAATCCGTGCCGGGCCCGGTCGAGGGCGAACCCCGCACGCTCACCCGCATCCGCGCCCTGCTCGCCAAGGCGGAGGCGACCGGCTTCCCCGAGGAGGCGGAGGCACTCACCGCGAAGGCGCAGGAGCTGATGGCGCGGTACTCGCTCGACGAGGCGCTGCTCGCCGCCCGTACGCACGCGAAGGACGTCCCCGGGGCGTGCCGCGTCGGCGTGGACGCTCCGTACGAGACGGCGAAGGCGATCCTGCTCGACTCCGTCGCCACCGCGAACCACTGCCGCGCGGTGTGGAACGAGGCGTACGGCTTCTCGACCGTCGTCGGCTTCGAACCCGACCTGGCGGCCGTCGAACTGCTCTACACCTCCCTGCTCGTCCAGGGCACGGCGGCGATGACGAAGGCGGAGGCGGGGCAGCGCGCGGCGGGCCGCAAGCGTACGAAGACGTTCCGGCAGACGTTCCTGCTGGCGTACGCGCACCGCATCGGCGCCCGCCTGGCGGAGGCGGGGGAGCACGCGGTCACGGAGGCGGCGGCGGAGGACGGCTCAGAGGCCTCGCTCCTCCCCGTACTCGCGGCACGCGACGTCTCGGTGACCGACCGCGCCGAGCGGATGTTCCCGGAGACGACCACGACCCGCGTGCGCGGGGCGACGGACGGCGAGGGCTGGACCCACGGCACGGCAGCGGCCGACCGGGCCCACGTCGCGCCTCGGAACCGGGGTCCCGCGCTGCCCTGACGTACGCGTCATGGGCTCACGAGTGAGCGAGTCAACGCCAGCGGCCAGCCGAGCACACGTGGTCCCTGACGGCGGGGTTCGCCGCGACCCTGCTCATCGGCGTGGCCGCCCGCCCCCACCCACGGCGGCCCTCAACACCCCGTGATACCCGCCGCTTCGCGGCGGATGTCCCCCACCCACGCACCCGTTTACCCGGCGACGAACATGGCGACGCAGGAGCAGGGGCAGCCCGCCCCACCGGCCCGCAGCCGCCGGCGAGACCGGAGGGGACGTGGCGGTATGTCCGCCCGGAGCACAGTGATGCAGCATAGGGCGCCGAAGCGGACAGGCGCCCGCGCCAAGATAGCGAGGACGGACATACCGCCGCGGCCCCGCCCCCACCTCCAACGGAAGGCGCCCGGCAGAAACCAACGCGCCACGAAAGCCGCATCCACCGGAGGCCAACGCCGCGCTCACCCCCGGCGTAAGCCGCATCCCCCGGAGGCCAACGCCCCGCCCCCCGGCGTAAGCCGCATCCACCGGAGGCCAACACCCCGCCCCCGGCGTAAGCCGCATCCCCCGGAGGCCAACGCCCCGCCCCCCCGGCGTAAGCCGCAGCCACCGCAAGCCAACACCCCGCCCTGCCCCGGCCGAAACGCACAGCCGCCGGAAAGGACGCCCACCCCCCGACGGAAGACACACAGCCACCGGGGAAACGCCCCCCGCCCCACCCCCGGCAGGAACGGCACATCCGGCCCACACCACCCCCCAACTCACCCCATATGCCCCGTATCATCACAGAGTGACCTGGCTCCGAGCGCTGAAAGAGACAGCCCGCTCAGGCCTGACTGTCGAGCGCAAACGCCTCGAACCCCTGGTAGCCGCCCGCGGCGCCGCAGGCCTGGCCATCATCATCGGCCTCAGCCTCACCCTCTTCGGCCCAGCAGTAGCCGCGAGCTCCGCCTTCGGCGCCTTCCAGGCAGCCATCGCCACGTTCCAACGCAGCTGGCGCCCCCGCCCGGAACTCGCCCTGGCCTCCGGCACGAGCCTCGCCGTCTCCACCTTCCTCGGCTACCTCACCGGCTCCCACCTCCTCCTCTTCCTGGCCCTCCTCTGCCTCTGGACCTTCCTGGCAGGCCTGAGCTGGGCCGCGGGCCCGACCGTCGGCATCATCGCCTCGTCGAACGTGGCGATCATGCTGGTGACGGTCACCATCCCGGGTTCGGTCGCCGCCGCCGCGGGCCACGCGGCCATGATGGTCGTCGGGGGCTGCGTCCAGGCGGCGCTGGTGATCCTCTTCCCGGTACGCAGATGGGGCGCCCACCGGGACGCCCTGGCCGACGCCCTGGCCGCCGAGGCGGACTACGCCCGCAGGCTCCGGCACGACCCCGTGGCCCCCTTCGACCCCGAGCCCCTGATGGCGGCCCGCGACGCGGCGACGATCACCGCGCGCCAGGCCCGCAGCCGCCCCGCGGAACTGCACGGCTCGCGAGGACTGGCCGAACGCATCCGCCCGGTCCTCGCTTCCCTGGCGGACCCGGCGGTGGGCGTCCCGCCGGAGGGCAGAGAACGTGACCGGGTGCGCGAGCTACTCGCCGCGGCGGGCGCGGTCCTGGACGCGGCGGCCCGCGCCATCCGCCACGGAGAGCCGGTGAAGGTCCCCCCGGCGGCCCTGGCCGCGCTCAAGACCCCGGACACGGGAGCGATCCTGACGGGCCCGGCATACCGAGCGGCAACACGCCTCGGCGCGCTTCTGAGGGACGTACTGGAAACAGCAGGCGGCACACAAAACCCCCCACCGCCCGCACACCCCACCACCCACCCGACCAGCGAACCCACCCCCGCCCCCGAAGCCCAGCCCGTCACTCAGCCGGACGGCGAATCCACCACCCAACCCGACGGCCGTCCCGCCCCCCGGCCCCCCGGCAAATCCGCCACCCCGCCCGATGGCGAATCCATCACCCAACCCGGCGGCGAATCCGCCACCCCGCCCGACGGCGAATCCGCCGCCCAACCCGACAGCCGATCCGCCACCCCGCCCATCACCCACCCCGACGCTCACCCCGCCCCCCAACGAGCGACCGAACCCCTCACCCAATCCGACACCCAACCGATCTCCCTGCTCCGCCCCACGCTCCCCGCCCTCGTCCCCACGGCCCTGCGCGCCATGCGGGCGGCCCTGCGGCATGAGTCCCCGGTCGCCCGTCACGCGATCCGCGTCACCGCGGTGGCCGCCGCGGGCTACCTCCTGGGGGCCTGGCTGCCCTTCGGCCACGGATACTGGGCGCCCATGGCCGCGGTCATGGTGATGCGCCCGGACTTCTCCCAGACGTACTCCCGCGCCGTGGCCCGCTTCGGCGGCACCCTCGTCGGCGTCGCGCTCGCCACGGGACTGGTGCAGTTGATCCACCCGCGCATGGGCCTGTCCGCCGCGCTGGCCGTGCTCTGCGCAGGGATGATGTACCTACTGATGCGCACCGGCCAGGTGGCGGCGCAGGCCTGCGTGGCGGCGTACGTCGTGTTCCTGCTCGGCATGGGCGGCCAGCAGTGGACGCAGACCGTCCCGGAACGAGTACTCCTGACGCTGCTCGGCGGCATCCTGGCGATGATCGCGTACGCGGTGTACCCGGCCTGGGAGACCCCGCGCCTGCGCACCCGCCTCGCGGACTGGCTGGTCGCGGACGGCCGTTACGCCGCCGCGGTCGTCGACCACTACGCACATCCGGCGGGCAAGGCCTGCCCCGACGTCCGTGAGGCGCTGCTCGCGGCGCGCGACGCGCGGGTCGCCTGGCAGGAGGCGACGGCCCGCGCCAAGAACGAGCCGGTGCGCCACCGAGGACTGTCCCGCGCCGCGGCCGCCGACGCGGAGGAGGCCCTCGCCCAGCTGGGCCGCGTGGCGATGCTGATGGAGGCGCATCTGCCGGAGCGCGACGTGACGCCCGTCCCGGCGGCGGCCCGCCTGGCCGAGGCGCTGCGCAAGTCGACGGAGCAGGGCGCGAAGGCGGTGCGCGAACGCCGCGTCCCTCAGTGGGACGCGGTCCGCAAGGCCCTGGAGGAGTGGGACGGCGAGGGCGTCCCCGACCGCGTCGTACGCAAGGGAGCGGGCCTGCTCCTGACCACCCTGGAAGAACTCTCGGACGCCCTGAACACATCCCCGCCCCCCATGCTCCTGGACGGCTCACAAACCCCCAACGGCAGCCACGCCGACGGCCGCCACCCCGACCCCCCACCACCCTCACCCCGCTGACCCACCCCCGAGCCAGGAGGGGGGCCACGGGACGCTTCCGAGCCAGGAGGGGGACGGGATGCCCCGAGCCAGGAGGGGGACGGGACGCCCCGAGCCAGGAGGGGGCCACAGGACATCCCGAGCCAGGAGGGGGACAGACAGGCCCCCCGAGCCAAGAGGGCGGATAGGGGCGGGAGCCAGGGGACGGGCGACGGGCGACGGGCGACGGACACGGCCTTACCCCGCCGAAGGCGCCGACGCCCCCGCCAGAGGCGCCACTCCCCTCCGAAGGCGTCACTCCCCGCCGAAGGCGTCAACACCCCCGCCAGAGGCGTCACCCCCCCCCGCCGAAGGCGTCAACACCCCCGCCAGAGGCGTCACCGCCCTCCGAAGGCGTCACCCCCCGAAAACATCACACCCCCGCCAAAACCCCGCCCCCACCTACCAGGACGACTTCCGCACCCCAGGCAGAAACCCCGCATGCGCCAGCTCACGCAACTTCACCCTCGACAGGCCGAACGCCCCCACATACCCGCGCGGACGCCCATCGACACTGTCTCGATTCCGCACCCGCGTGGCACTCGCGTCACGCGGCTGACGTGCCAACTCCCGCTGCGCGGAGGCCCGTTCGGCATCCCCCGTGCCCGGCCCGCGGATGATCTCCTTCAGCTCGGCCCGCCGCACGGCGTACCGCGCGACGATCTCGCGGCGCTTCTCGTTCTTCGCGATCTTGCTCTTCTTCGCCATCGGTCAGACCTTCCCGCCCCGCGCGCGGACCCTCGCGACGGCCGCTTCGACCCCGATGGAGTCCACGGTCCTGATGCCCTTCGTGCTGAGCCGCAGCCGGACGTACCGTCCCTCGCTCGGCAGCCAGTACCGCTTGCTCTGGATGTTGGGGTCGAAGCGGCGGGAGGTCCGCCGGTGGGAGTGGGAGATGTGGTTGCCGAAGCCGGGCTTCGCGCCGGTCAGCTGGCAGTGGGCGGACAAGGTGACGCACCTCTCGGTCGATGGAGGGCCCCCGCTATTGAAAACGGGAGTCGTTTTCATATACTACCCACATGGCCCGCAACGAACTACGCCCCGTCATCAAGCTCCGCTCCACGGCGGGAACCGGCTACACCTACGTGACCCGCAAGAACCGCCGAAACGACCCCGACCGCCTCACGCTGCGCAAGTACGACCCGATGGCCGGACGCCACGTCGACTTCCGAGAGGAGCGCTGACCGCCATGCGCAAGGACATCCACCCCCCGTACGCCCCCGTCGTCTTCCGCGACAAGGCCGCCGGCTTCGCCTTCCTCACCCGATCGACCGCGAGCAGCGAGAAGACGGTCGAGTGGGAGGACGGGCGTACGTACCCGGTCATCGACGTCGAGGTCTCGTCCGCGAGCCACCCCTTCTACACGGGAACGGCACGCGTCATGGACACCGCGGGCCGCGTCGAGCGCTTCGAGCGCCGCTTCGGTAAGCGCTGATGGACCACCGGCACGGCGGGCACACCGCCCGCCCGATGGACACCGTGATCGTCGGCGGCCTCCACGCGGACGCCCGCAGGGCGGCCGTCGACCACCTCCTCGCCACCGTGCCCGGCAGCGTCGCCCTCCACCACGATCTGTCGACCGCCGCCGAGCGGGGCACCGTCGTACGCACCGTGCGCGACACCACCGGTGTGCTCTCCACGGGCGAGACGCCCCTCGTCAACGACTGCGCGTGCTGCGCGCTCCGCGACGACCTCGTGCCCGAGCTGCGACGGCTCGCGGACGCGGGCCTGACCGGGCTCGCGGTCGTCGAGCTGTGGGACTCCGTCGAGCCCAAGGCCATGGCCGAGGTGATCGCCGCGCACGGCGGCGAGGGCATCAGGCTCAGCGGCGTGGTCACGGCGGTCGACCCCGCCCTGCTCCTGCCCTGCCTCGGCAACGGCGACGACCTCATGGAGGCCGGCCTCGCCGCGGCCCCCACCGACCAGCGCACCGTCGCCGACACCTGGGCGCGCCAGCTGGAGTACGCCCCCGTGCTCGCCGTCGTGGACTCCGCCGAGGCCGACGACGAGGACCGCGCGCTGCTCGCCCAGCTCCACCCGACCGCCCGCCAGGTCCTGATCGGCGGCGGCGATCTGGCCGGCGCCGCGCTCAGCGGCTTCGACGTCGAGGCGGCCGCCGCGGCCCAGCATCCGGCCTGCGCGCTGCTCCCGGCCGAGGCCGACGCGAGCGGTGTCTCCACCTTCGTATGGCACCGGGAGCGGCCGTTCCACCCGGAGCGGCTCTACGAGGCGCTGGAGGATCTGACGTGCGCGGCCGCCCGCAGCCGGGGGCGGTTCTGGCTGGCCGACCACCCGGACACGCTGCTCGGCTGGGACGCGGCGGGCGGCGCGCTCTGCGTCGAGAGCGCCGGTCCCTGGCTCGCCTCGCTGCCGGACGCCGCGTGGGAGATGGTCCCGCCGGTGCGCCGCGCGGCCGCCGCCCTCGACTGGCACCCCGAGCACGGCGACTGCTGCAACCACCTGGTGTTCACCTCGCCCGGCCTGGACCGCGACGGCCTCGAACGGCTCTTGGAGTCCTGCCTGCTGACCGACGAGGAGTACGCGGCCGGGCGCGACGCCTGGAAACACCTGCCCCCCGCCTTCGACACCCTTCTGGAGGTCTGACCTTGTCCCCCCGCAAGTCCGCCGCCCGCCCGCAGAAGCCGCGCCCCAACCCCCTGGACCAGCTCGGAATCACGTACGTCGACTACAAGGACACGGACCTGCTCCGGAAGTTCATCTCGGACCGCGGCAAGATCCGCAGCCGTCGGGTCACGCGCGTGACGGCTCAGCAGCAGCGGCAGATCGCCGCCGCGATCAAGAACGCCCGCGAAATGGCGCTCCTGCCGTACGGCACCCCGCGCTGATCCGAAGCCGCCCCTGTCTCCCGCTCCCTCCCCGTCACACCGCGCCCGCTGTTTTCCGTCTCCGGACGGAACACATCCGGCGCGGTGTGCGTCTGTTTTAGGGCATGGCGGACCGTGAGAGCTGTAATCAAGACGCCACCGCGCGTGCACGTGCATATGCCCATGCATCGGCATGTGAACACAGCTATGATCCGGGACAGTTGACCACTGCATCTAGAGCCACTAAAGGCACTGCACCACCGGGGAGCGATCTGTGCACCACGCGTTTAACGGCATGGCGGCCACGGAGCTTCACGGGGTGGTCTGGCAGAAGAGCAGGCACAGCAACTCGCAGGGCTCGTGCGTGGAGTTCGCGAAACTGCCGGGCGGCGACGTCGCCGTACGCAATTCGCGTTTCCCGGACGGCCCGGCGCTCGTCTACACGCGCGCCGAGATAGAGGCGATGCTGCTGGGGATGAAGGACGGGGAGTTCGACCACCTGATAGGCGGCTAGGCGCGCGGGCGCCTCAGCCTCGGCTGCGCTCTCAGCCCAGCTGGAACAGCGCCCAGACCACCTTGCCGCGCAGCGTCCCGGCGAGCGGGTGCCAGCCCCAGCCGTCGCTGAATGAATCCACCAGGAACAGACCGCGGCCCGACTCCGCGGAGAAGTCGTCGTCGGCTTCCCGCGTCACCGGGCTGTCGTCGCTGGGGTCGCGCACCGCGCACACCAGACGGGACGCCCAGCGCATCAGATGGAGCCGCACGGGCGGGTCCGGGTGCTCGCGCGGGGTGTCGGCGGGCAGTGCGTGCCGCAGGGCGTTGGTGACGAGTTCGGAGACGACCAGCGCTATGTCGTCGAAGCGCTCTTCCAGATCCCACTGCCCGAGCGTCTTGCGGGTGAACTGCCGTGCGCTGCCCACCGCTTCGTAGCGGGCGGGGAGGGCGACGGAGGCCGCGCTGGAGACCGCCGAGGGGTCGAGCGGGGGAAGGCCCTGCCGCAACGGCTCGAGCATGGTCGATCCATTCGTCCCCATGCGAGGCACTCCCCGGTTTCGCGGTACGTAGCGATGGAGCGGTGGCGCGGTCGGTCGCCGATGGTGCGGGTGGTACACGGTCGGTACAGCAGTGGCGCGCGGACCATGGTTCCGAATGCGCACAGCAGATGCAAGGGCAGATGCACGTGCACGCGCCGGACTTGGTGCCTCCCGTGCCACTTCTTGCCCATTTCTTCCCATGACTTCTTGTGAAGAGCTTTCGGACGCTTTCCCTTTCTGTAACCGGACGTGTACGGCCCGAAGCGTTTAATGGCAGACTGCTGGCTTCCAGTCGATGGGGAGGATTGAGCGAAGTGACCGCAGGGGAGTCGAGCGGCTCGGTGGTACGGCGCATCCTGCTGGGCTCGCAGCTGAGGCGCCTGAGGGAATCGCGAGGCATCACCCGCGAAGCGGCCGGCTACTCGATCCGCGCCTCCGAGTCGAAGATCAGCCGCATGGAGTTGGGACGGGTGAGCTTCAAGTCCAGGGATGTAGAGGACCTTCTGACGCTGTACGGCGTCACGGACGAAGCCGAGCGCGGCGCACTGCTCTCGCTCGCCAAGGAGGCCAACCTCACGGGCTGGTGGCACAGTTACTCCGACGTCCTGCCGGGCTGGTTCCAGACCTACATCGGCCTGGAGGGCGCGGCCTCACTCATCCGCGTCTATGAAGTGCAGTTCGTCAACGGCCTGTTGCAGACCGAGGCGTACGCGCACGCGGTCGTCACGCGCGGCATGAAGGGCGCGAGCGGGGCCGAGATCGACCGCCGCGTCGCACTGCGCCTGGAGCGCCAGAAACTCCTCGCCTCCGAACACGCGCCCCGCTTCCACTGCGTACTCGACGAGGCGGCGCTCCGACGCCCGTACGGCGACCGGGAAGTGATGAGGGGTCAGATCCAGCACCTCATCGACATCTCCGAGCGGCCCAACGTCACGCTCCAGGTGATGCCGTTCAGCTTCGGCGGCCACGCGGGCGAGAGCGGTGCCTTCACCATGCTGAGCTTCCCGGAGTCCGATCTCTCCGACGTCGTGTACGTGGAGCAGCTCACCGGCGCGCTCTATCTCGACAAGGCGGAGGAGATCGCCCAGTACGAGCGGGTGGCGGCGCAGCTGCACAAGGACAGCCCCGATCCAGCGGACAGCCGCGACCTTCTGCGCGGACTGCTTCAACTCACCTGAAACATAAGTACTATGACGTGAAATCAGGTGCTGGCGCACGTCCGTCTCCGTTGGCCGCTGCTCGCCGCCTGTTTCCGTCTGCTGCCGCGGCAAGGGGTCCGTCTCATGTCCTTCTTCACTGACCTGGCTCTCCAGTACATCGACGGGGAGTGGAGGACCGGCTCGGGCTCCTGGGACATCATCGACTTCAATCCGTACAACGGCGAGAAGCTGGCGTCCATCACCGTCGCCACGGCCGACGAGGTCGACCAGGCCTACCGCGCCGCCGAGCGCGCGCAGCGCGAGTGGGCCGACACGAACCCGTACGCCAGGCGCGGCGTCTTCGAGCGCGCCCTGCGCATCATCGAGGACCGCGAGGAAGAGATCACCGAGGCGATCATCGCCGAGCTGGGTGGCACCCGGCTCAAGGCGGCCTTCGAGATCCACCTCACCAAGGAGTTCCTGCGCGAGTCCGTCCACCTCGCGCTGCGGGCCGAAGGGCGCATCCTGCCGTCGCCGGACGACGGCAAGGAGAACCGCCTGTACCGCGTCCCGGTGGGCGTGGTCGGCGTCATCAGCCCCTTCAACTTCCCGTTCCTGCTGTCGATCAAGTCCGTCGCCCCGGCCCTCGCCCTGGGCAACGCGGTCGTACTCAAGCCCCACCAGAACGCGCCGGTGCTCGGCGGCAGCCTCGTGGCCAAGGTGTTCGAGGACGCGGGACTGCCGGGCGGACTGCTCAACGTCGTCATCACGGACATAGCCGAGATAGGCGACGCCCTGCTCGAACACCCGGTGCCGAGCATCATCTCCTTCACCGGCTCGGACCGGGTGGGCCGCCATGTCGCCACGGTCTGCGCCTCGAACTTCAAGCGCTCGATCCTGGAGCTGGGCGGCAACAGCGCGCTGATCGTCCTGGACGACGCCGACATCGACTACGCCGTGGACGCGGCGGTCTTCAGCCGCTTCGTGCACCAGGGCCAGGTCTGCATGGCAGCCAACCGCATCCTCGTGGACCGGGCCGTGGAGGCGGAGTTCACCGAGAAGTTCGTCGCCAAGGTCGCCTCGCTCAAGGTCGGCGACCCGGCCGAGCCCGGCACGCACATCGGCCCGCTCATCAACTCCTCGCAGGCGGACGCCGTCACGGCCGTCGTCGAGCAGGCCGTCGCCGCGGGCGCCACGGCCCTTCTGCACGGCCGCACCGAGGGCAATGTCGTCGCCCCCTCCATCCTGACGGGACTGCCCGCCGACTCCCCGGTCCTCGGCCAGGAGATCTTCGGCCCGGTCGCCCTGCTCATCCCCTTCGACGGCGAGGACGAGGCGGTACGGATCGCCGACGACAGCCCGTACGGCCTGAGCGGCGCCGTGCACACGGGCGACATCGAGCGCGGTGTGCGGATCGCCAAGCGCGTCAGGACCGGCATGATCCACGTCAACGACGGGACGGTGCACGACGAGGCGATCGTGCCGTTCGGCGGCGAGAAGAACTCGGGCGTGGGCCGGCTGAACGGCGAGTCGACGGTGGACGCCTTCACCACGCAGAAGTGGATCTCGGTGCAGCACGGGCGGACCCGCTTCCCGTTCTGATCGCCTTCTCTCCTCTCTCACCCACGGACTCACCCACGGACTCACCCACGGACTCACCCACGGACTCACCCACGGACTCACCCACGGACTCACCCACGGACCCTTGCGGACAGAACCTAACCGCAAGGGTCCGCAGCTTGTGAGGTGTCGGGAGGGAAGCCGAAGCACGGCGGACCCCGACTCCCCTCGGGAAAGGCGGACATCATGGTCACCCACGTCAGCTCGGAAGCGCGCGGCGACGAGCGCGGCGCCCTCATCGCCTTCGTGGAGGCCCAGCGCGGCGGCCTGCGCCGCTCGGTGCTCGGGCTCACCGACGAGCAGGCCGCTCAGCGGCCCAGCGCCGGCGAGCTGTCCCTCTCCGGCCTCGTGAAGCACGTCGCCGAGACGGAGCTGAACTGGCTGCGCATGGCCCAGCGGAAGCCGAACGAGAAGCAGCGCACCCAGGAGACCTGGGGCGACAGCTTCCGTCTCGTGGAAGGCGAGACGCTCGCCGAGACCCTGGACTTCTGGGACCTGGTCGCCCGCGAGACCGAGGAGTTCATCCGCGAGGTGCCGAGCCTGGACGACACCTTCCCGCTGCCCGAGGCGCCGTGGTTCCCGAAGGAAGGCGCGGTGTCGATGCGCTGGCTGATGCTGCACCTCGTCGAGGAGATCGCGCGGCACGCGGGCCACGCCGACATCCTCCGCGAGTCCCTGGACGGCAGGACGGCCTTCGAGCTGGTGGCGCTGGAGCAGGGATACCCTAGTCAAAGTTGATGACTGGGGGGCGAGCGGAAGGGCGCGGTACATGTCAGCGATCCGGCTACTGGTTCTCGGGGCCGTGCGCCAGCACGGCCGCGCCCACGGCTATCAGGTCCGCAACGACCTGGAGTACTGGGGCGCCCACGAGTGGTCCAACGCCAAGCCGGGCTCGATCTACCACGCCCTGAAACAACTGGCCAAGCAGGGGCTTCTGCTGGCCCATGAGATCGCGCCCTCCACGGTCGGCGGCCCGCCGCGCACCGAGTACGAGATCACGGAGAAGGGCACCGAGGAGTATCTGACGCTGCTCCGCGGGGCCCTCGTCGAGTACGGCCAGAAGCCGGACATGCTCACGGCCGCCCTCGGCTTCATCGTCGACCTGCCGCGCGACGAGGCGGTCGCTCTGCTGGAGGAGCGGGTCGGCCGGATGGAGGCGTGGCGGAAGTCGGTCACGGAGTACTACACGCCGGAGGACGGCCCCGAACAGCTCGGGCACATCGGCGAGGTCATGAATCTCTGGGTGCACCAGGCCGACGGTGACGCGCAGTGGACGCGCGGCCTGATCGAGCGGATCGAGGGCGGCGCGTACACCTTCGCCGGTGAGGGCGAGCCGTTCGTCGCGGTGCTAGCGGAGGGCGAGGAGAACCCGTACGCGACGGGCGAGCCGCACGCGGGGGACCGCGGCTGAGCGGGTCCGGCGGCTAATCAAGTTTGACGAATGGCCCCGACTGGGTTAGCTTCCTCTTTCTAGTCAAGTTTGACTACATGATCGATGAGGACCCGATGAGGCCCTGGTGAGCATCGATGAGGCCTGAAGTGAAGGACGAGGGGAGTCGGATGGCGGACGCGATTGTCGTCGAAGGCGTACGGAAGAGGTTCGGGGAGAAGGTCGCGCTCGACGGCCTCGACCTGAGGGTCGGCCGCGGCACCGTGCACGGCGTGCTCGGGCCCAACGGAGCGGGCAAGAGCACGGCGGTGCGGGTGCTGGCCACCCTGCTCCGCGCCGACGAGGGGCGCGCGGAGGTCGCGGGGCACGACGTGCGGCGCAGCCCCGACGAGGTGCGCGGGCGCATCGGGCTGCTCGGCCAGCACGCGGCGGTCGACGAGGAGCTGAGCGGCCGCCAGAACCTGGACATGTTCGGCCGGCTCCACCACTTGGGTGCGCGCCACGCGCGCGTGCGGGCCGACGAGCTCCTGGAGCGGTTCGGCCTCGCGGAGACCGGCCGCAAGGCGGTCAAGCGCTACAGCGGCGGCATGCGGCGGCGACTGGACCTCGCCGCCTCGCTCATCACGGAGCCCGAGGTGCTGTTCCTGGACGAGCCCACCACGGGCCTCGACCCCCGGGGCCGCGCCGAGGTGTGGGAGTCGGTGCGCTCGCTGGTCGGCGGCGGCGCGACCGTACTGCTGACCACGCAGTACCTGGAGGAGGCGGATCAGCTGGCCGACCGCGTCTCGGTGATCGACGGCGGCCGCGTCATCGCGGAGGGCACCCCGGACGAGCTGAAGGCGAAGCTGGGCGGCGACCGGATCGACGTGGTGGTGCGGGACGCGGCCGACCTCGCCCGCGCCGCCGAGCTGCTGCCCGGCGCCGCCACCGTGGATGCCGACCGGCGGCTGGCGTCCGCGCCGGTCACCGACCGGATGGAGGCTCTCACGGGCGTCGTACGGGCCCTGGACGGCGCGGGGATCGAAGCGGAGGACGTGGCGCTGCGCAGGCCCACGCTGGACGAGGTGTTCCTGAGTCTGACCGGACGCCCGAAGGAGGCCGAGGTCGTATGAGTACGTCGTTGAGCTGGGCCGTCACGGACTCCTGGACCATGACGCGGCGCGAACTGGCGCACTGGGCGCGGCAGCCGGTGCAGGTCCTGGTGGGCCTGGTCTTCCCGGTGATGCTGTTGCTGATGTTCACCTATCTCATCGGCGGCGGGGAGGGCATCGCGGGCGAGTACGCGGAGTTCCTGGTGCCCGGCATGTTCGCGCTGACGATGGCCTTCGGCCTGGACGCGACGATGGTCGCCGTCACCCAGGACCTGAACAAGGGCGTGATCGACCGCTTCCGCTCCATGCCGATGGCCAACGGCGCGGTCCTGGTGGGGCGCTCGGCCGCCGACATGCTTCAGTCCTTCGTCTCGCTGCTGGTCATGATGGCGGTGGGGCTGGCGATCGGCTGGCGCTGGCACGGCTCGTTCGCGGCCGTCCTGGCGGCCGTCGGGCTGCTGCTCATGCTGCGGTTCGCGATGCTGTGGCTCGGCATCCACCTGGCGATGGTCGCGGGCAGGCCGGAGCTGGTGGCGGCCGTGCAGATCCTGGTCTGGCCGGTCGGCTTCCTCTCCAACGCCTTCACGGTCCCGCAGAACATGCCGGGCTGGCTGGGCGCCCTGGTCGAGTGGAACCCGATGTCCGCGACCGCCACCGCCGTGCGCGACCTCTTCGGCAACGACCCCGGGGTGGCCGGCACATCCTGGGCGGCCGAACAGGCGGGGCTCCTGGCGGTGCTGTGGCCCGTGGTAATGGTGGGAGTGTTCCTGCCGCTGGCGGTACGGAGATTCACGGCGCTCAGCAAGTAGTGCGAGCAGCGGGCGGTTCCCGCGCGGTGCTCGGCTTGCACCTCACGCGACGTGAGGACGCAGGCTGAGCCGCGTACCGAGAAGGAAGGGCGGAAGCCGTGAGCTACTCCGTGGGACAGGTCGCCGGTTTCGCCGGGGTGACGGTGCGCACACTGCACCACTACGACGAGATCGGCCTGCTCGTGCCCAGCGAGCGCAGCCACGCGGGTCACCGGCGCTACAGCGACGCCGACCTGGACCGGCTGCAGCAGATCCTCTTCTACCGAGAGCTCGGCTTCCCCCTCGACGAGGTGGCGGCCCTCCTGGACGACCCGGATGCGGACCCGCGCGCGCACCTGCGCCGCCGGCACGAGCTGCTGACAGCCCGGATCGCCAGGCTCCAGGAGATGGCCGCCGCCGTCGAGACCGCCATGGAGGCGAAGAAGATGGGCATCAACCTCACGCCCGAGGAGAAGTTCGAGGCCTTCGGGGACTTCGACCCCGACCAGTACACGGAGGAGGTCGAGCGGCGCTGGGGCGACACCGAGGCGTACCGGGAGTCGCAGCGCAGGTCCGCGTCGTACACCAAGGACGACTGGAAGCGGATCAACGACGAGTTCGCGGCGGTCCACGCCCACCTGGGCGACCTGCTCGCCCAGGGGCTCGCGGCCGACTCCCAGGAGGCGATGGACGGCGCCGAGGAGCACCGCCGCTTCATCTCCCGGCACCACTACGAGTGCTCTCACGAGCTGCACACGTGCCTCGGGGAGATGTACGTGGGTGACGAGCGGTTCACCGCCTTCTACGAGGCCATCAGGCCCGGACTGGCGGCGTACATGAGGGACGCGATCGTGGCGAACGCGGCGCGCAACAGCTGATCGGTAAGGGGCGCTATCCTAGAAGGCGCCCCTTACCGCATGCCTAGTTGGACGGTGGAACCTGGCCGGGCCGCCCGGCGTTGATAACTTTGGGCGGCTGCACCCGCCGCCGCACCGCCCCCCCTCACCCTCAGGAGCCCGGAACCGTGACGACGCTTGCGCTCGGACCAAGCTGGCTGGATCCGGATTACCTGCTCAACCAGTTCGGCCTCTGGGGCCTGCTGGTGATCGTCTTCGCCGAGTCGGGCCTGCTCATCGGCTTCTTCCTGCCGGGTGACTCGCTGCTGTTCACCACGGGCCTGCTGATCACCACGCACAAGCTGGACACCCCGCTGTGGCTGGCCTGCGTGCTGATCTGCCTCGCCGCGATCCTCGGCGACCAGGCGGGCTATCTCTTCGGCAAGAAGGTCGGCCCGTCGCTGTTCAACCGCCCGGACTCCAAGCTCTTCAAACAGGAGAATGTGGTCAAGGCCCACGAGTTCTTCGAGAAGTACGGCCCCAAGTCCCTGGTCCTGGCCCGCTTCGTGCCGATTGTCCGTACGTTCACGCCGATCATCGCCGGTGTCTCCGGCATGCGGTACCGCTCGTTCATCACGTTCAACATCATCGGCGGCGTCCTGTGGGGCGCGGGCGTCACGCTGCTCGGCGCCTGGCTCGGCAACATCGAGTTCGTGCACAAGAACATCGAGGCGATCCTCATCCTGATCGTCCTCATCTCGGTGGTCCCGATCGCCATCGAGTTCCTGCGGGCGCGCGGCAAGTCCAAGAAGGCGGCGGCCGCGGGCGGCGCCCAGGGCACGCCCCCGGCCCAGCGCGGCAGGCACGCGAAGCGGTAGGTGTGAAGATGAGCCCGTCCGGCGTTTGAGGACTGGGCGGCCGGGGGCGGAGCCCCCGAAGCGCCCGCGCAAAGGTGCGGCCGCTGTTGGCCCGCCGGGGTCAGAATCCCCTGGTCCGCTTCGCCGCACGGCGATTCGCCGCGGTGGCCGCTCCCGGCAGCTTCAGGAAGAGCCGGGAGACCTCGCTCCCCAGGTTCACGCCGATCGCGATGGCCAGGGCCGTGGCGACGGCCGTGGTGAGCGAGTTGATGCCGGTGTTCAGGTCGTTCTGCGCGAGGGCCAGCAGGCCGAAGTACGTCGCGCTACCGGGCAGCAGCGGCCCGATCGCCGCCGTCACGTACGGCAGTGAGGACGCGAACCGGTAGCGCGAGAAGAGCTGCCCGAACAGGCCCACCAGACCGGCCGCGACGGCCGTCGCCGCGACGGGCGACAGCTCGAGGGGCGTATGCGCGAGGGCGCCGAACATCACCCAGGCGATGCCGCCGTTGAGCGTCACGATCAGGACGGTGTGACGTTCCTGCTGGAGCAGGATCGCGAAGGCGAGACTCAGCGCCATCGACGCCAGGATCTGGATGACCGGGCGCGACGACGACACCCCGAACTGCGTCTCCGGCGTCAGGTTCGTCGCGTCCAGCATCACGCCGAACGACAGCACGAGCAGCACGCCGCAGACGATGCCCACGATCAGGTACATGACCTCCAGGAGGCGCGCGGCCGCGGTGATGTAGTAGCCGGTCAGCCCGTCCTGCACACCAGCGACCAGCGCCCGCCCCGGGATCAGCGCGAAGAGCCCACCGGTGATGACCGCGGACGCCATCGTCGCCTCGGTGTGCGCGAAGCTCAGCGCGACACCCATCGCGGCGGGCGGCATCGCGGCCCCCACGAACTGGTAGAACTCCGGCAGCCCGCGCCCCGCGCAGAGCCAGGCGAGCCGGTCGCCGAGCATCGCGCCGACAGCGGCCACCACGAAGACCAGCGCGCCACCGCCCACCAGGACGGACGCGGCGCCCGCCAGCAGCCCACTGGCGGCCGTGAGGGCCCATCCCGGGTAGGGGTGACGGTTGCGCCGGATGCCCGCGAGGCGGCGGTAGGCCTCCTCCAGGGAGACCTCGGTGTCCGGGTCGCTGATGTCGTCCACCAGGTGGAAGACCGCCGCGAGCCGCGTGTAGTCGGTGCCCCGGCGGCGTACCGTGCGCGAGGCCGTGACGGGGTCCTCCACCAGCGAGGGCTGGTGGGAGATCGACAGGAGCGTGAACGTCACGTTCGGCTCGCAGCGGTCGAGGCCGTAGGAGCGGCAGACGGCGAACATCGCCGCCTCGACGTCCTCGGCGCCCTCACCGCCGGCGAGCAGCAGCTCCCCGATACGCAGCGTCAGGTCGAGCACGCGCGGCACGGCGGGCCCGCTGTCGTCCTCCTGCTTCTGCGCGGGTTCCGGAGCGGGCCGCTCGGTGACCGGCATCCGCAGCATCGTGCGCATCTGGTCCTGCCAGGGCGCTTCCTTGGTGAGCTTCACCAGGGGGATGCCCTGCGCGGGCGTGAAGGCCTGCGGGGCGTTGCGGGCGCTGTAGGTGGCCGGCGGCGTGAACGCCGACTTCTCGGTCTCCTGTGTCGTCGTGGGCGGCGGGGTCGCGAAACCGGTGGGGACGGCGAACTCGGAGGTGGTCTGTGACTCGTCCTCGGGCGCCGCCGGCTGCGACGACACCCCGGTGGGCTGCACGAACGCGCTGCGGGCGTCGTCCGACTGAGGCTTTCGGTCCTCGGCCTCATGCTCGGCCACTGATGCCCTCACTTCTCATACGACTCGTACGCACCCTCCGTATGGCCAGTATGGGCACAGATACACGAACGGGCCGCGCGGTCCGGAAGCCGGATCGCGCGGCCCGTTCGAGGCCGGAGGCTCAGTGGCCGCCCTGCGCCTCAGCACGCTTGTACGACTTCTCGATCTCGGCCTCGGCGTCCGCGCGGCCGACCCAGTCGGCGCCCTCGACGGACTTGCCGGGCTCCAGGTCCTTGTAGACCTCGAAGAAGTGCTGGATCTCCAGGCGGTCGAACTCCGAGACATGGTGGATGTCACGCAGGTGCTCCACACGCGGGTCCGAGGCCGGGACGCAGAGCAGCTTGTCGTCGCCGCCCGCCTCGTCGGTCATCCGGAACATGCCGATCGCGCGGCACTTGATGAGGCATCCCGGGAAGGTCGGCTCGTCCAGGATGACCAGGGCGTCCAGCGGGTCACCGTCCTCGCCGAGGGTGTTCTCGACGAAGCCGTAGTCCGCGGGGTAGCTGGTCGAAGTGAAGAGGCGACGGTCCAGCCGGATCCGGCCGGTCTCGTGGTCCACCTCGTACTTGTTCCGCGAACCCTTCGGAATCTCGATGGTGACGTCGAACTCCACGGGTGGCTCCTCCATGATCAGCACATACTTCGGGTGATTAAGTGTCCCTCACGCAGATGTGTGATCGCGAAAGGGGCTGGTCGTCGTGCCGGAGCTCAAGCCGTGGCAGCGGCCTCGGCAGCTTTTGAGACAGCTGCCCAAGCCTTCCGCCATCAAGCTCCCCCGGGTCTCGGGGAAGCTCACGACCTGGCAGCTCACGGCGGGTGCCGCCACCCTCGGCCTGGTGATTTCGGCCGGGGCGGTGGCCGCGGCCGGCCCTTGGGACTCCTCCGGCCAGCGTACGGCCGAGCGGGACCGGGCAGCCTCCCAGGAGGCCGGGGGTGGCGCAGATCACGGCGGTGGTACGTCCGGACGGGGCCCCGAGGCCGCTCCGAGCGCCCCTTCGGTGCTCGCCGGGCTCGGCGCGCCCGCGGGGACGGCGCCCAGGCCGACGGACCGCGCCCTCGCGGACGTACTCGATCCGCTCCTGAAGGATCCGTCGCTCGGCCCCGAGCGCTCCGCCGTCGTCCTCGACGCGGCCTCCGGGAAGCGGGTCTACGGCAAGGGGGCGCGGGACGGTCTGACGCCCGCGTCGACCATCAAGATCGCCACGGCGGTCGCGGCGCTGTCGGCCGCGGGCCCCGACCACCGGATCGCCACCAAGGCGGTCATCGAGCCGGACTCCAAGGACGTCGTCCTGGTCGGCGGCGGCGACCCCACGCTGACCGCCCGCAAGAGCGGCCGGTACACCGACACCGCCGCGAGCCTGCGCACGCTGGCCGAGGACACCGCCCGCGCCCTGAAGTCCCGCGACATCCACAAGGTGACGCTCTCCTACGACGCCTCGCTGTACTCCGGGCCGCCGCAGCACCCCATCGGACCCAACGAGAACATCACCCCCGTCAGCGCCCTGATGGCCGACGAGGGCCGCCTCGACGACTCCTCCAGCGGTCCCGCCCCGCGCTCGGGCGACCCGGCGGGCGACGCGGCGAATAAATTCGCGGGCTTCCTGAAGAAGCACGGCATCACGACGAAGGCCGCCCCCGGCCCCTCCCATGCCTCCCTCCGCGCCGAATCCCTCGCCAAGGTCGAGTCGCCGCCCCTGTCCGCGCTGGTCGAACGGATGCTGACCCACAGCGACAACGACATCGCCGAGGCCCTGGCCCGCCAGACGGCTGTCGCCGCGAAGGAACCGGCCAGCTTCGACGGCGCCGACCGCGCGGTCCAAGCTCAGCTCGGCAAGCTCAAGCTCCCTCTCAGGGGTGCCAAGTTCGCCGACGGCAGCGGCCTGGACCGCACCGACAGGATCTCCGCCGAACTGCTCGCCGCGCTCCTGGACCGCGCCGCGGACCCCGCCCGCCCCGAACTGCGCTCCGCGGTGACGGGCCTGCCCGTGGCGGGCTTCACCGGCACGCTGGTCGACCGCTACCCCAAGGACTCCCCGGGCACCGGCGTCGTACGCGCCAAGACGGGCACCCTGACCGGCGTGAACACCCTCGCGGGCACAGTCGTCGACGCGGATGGCCGCCTCCTCCTCTTCGCTTTCATGACCACCGGCACAAAGGACCCCCAGTCGGCCCAGAAGGCCCTGGACCACATGGCCTCGACCCTCGCGAACTGCGGGTGCCGCTAGGTCCCCTAGGGGCAGCCCCGGGGCAACCTGGGGGGTCAACACCCTCCGCCGGAGGGGGTGAGCACGTACCGTTGACGCATGACGAGCATCGGTGGTGCCGAGATGGTCGACTGGAATCTCGCGGTGGCGACCGCGACCCGGCTCGTGCGGCCGGGGCCGGAGGTGAGCCGGGACGAGGCGCGGGCCATCGTCGCCGAGCTCCGCCGGCATGCCAAGTCCTCGGAGGAGCACGTCCGTTCCTTCACGGGCATGGGCACGGAGGACACCCACGACACCCCCGTCCTCGTCGTGGACAGAGCGGGCTGGATCAGGGCGAACGTCGCGGGCTTCCGGCAGATCCTCAAGCCCCTCCTGGAGAAGATGCAGGACAAGCGCGGCGGCGGCCCCGGCGGAGCCGTCCTCGGCGCGGTCGGCGGCAAGGTGACGGGCGTCGAGCTGGGCATGCTCCTGTCGTTCCTGGCCTCCCGCGTCCTCGGCCAGTACGAGACCTTCGCCCCTGCCACCCGCGACCTCCCCGCGGGGGAGAACGGCGGCGGCAGGCTCCTCCTGGTCGCCCCGAACATCGTGCACGTCGAGCGCGAACTGGACGTGGACCCCCACGACTTCAGGCTCTGGGTCTGCCTCCACGAGGAGACGCACCGCACCCAGTTCACCGCCGTGCCCTGGCTGCGCGACCACCTCGAAGGCGAGATCCAGTCGTTCCTCGGCGAGACCGAGGTCGACCCCATGACGGTCCTGGAGCGCGTCAGGGAGGCCGCCCAGTCGTTCGCGGGCGGCCGCCCCGAAGCCGAGGAGGAGGACGGCGGACGCTCCATCGTCGAGCTGGTGCAGACCCCCGCCCAGCGGGAGATCCTCGCCCGCCTCACGGCCGTGATGTCCCTCCTGGAGGGCCACGCGGACTTCGTCATGGACGGCGTCGGCCCCGGCGTCGTGCCCTCCGTCGCCGAGATCCGGGAGAAGTTCAAGGAGCGCAGGGCCCGCGGCGCCGGCCGTCTCGACCAGGCGCTGCGCAAGCTCCTCGGCCTCGACGCGAAATTGCGCCAATATCGGGACGGCGAGCGCTTCGTGCGGGCGGTCGTCGAGGAGGTCGGGATGGACGGCTTCAACCGCGTCTGGACTTCGCCGAACACGCTGCCCACCAAGGCGGAGATCGCCAAACCGGCGGACTGGGTCGCGAGGGTGCACCGTAAGGGAGACTGAGGGACCGGATGCGGCCGATGGCAGGAGAACGCCCCCGCAATCACCCGTCCGAGGGACCGTAGGCGATGGGTAGGCGTGCAATGCTCGGGGAACGGCTCGGTTCTGTCACCATCGACACACTCTGAGTGACCGACCGCTCGGGTTTCCGGGGTCTGGGCGACCAGACCCGGTCTCCGGAGTGGGTCCTGAGTGATTGGTCCGAGGCTCACCCCCCCGAACTTCATGAAGGGAACCGGACATGGGTCCCCATCCTGCGGTCGCGGCGATACGCCTGGCGGTCCGCCGCGTACTCCACGACGTACTGACCGACGTACAGCGCAGCTCCGACAACGACCCCCCGCACCCCCCACGCCCCGCACACGAGCAGGCCCCGCAGCCGCTCGTGCTCGTCGCCTGCTCCGGCGGCGCCGACTCCATGGCGCTGGCCTCCGCCCTCGCCTTCGAAGCACCCAAGCTCGGCATCCGCGCCGGCGGCGTCACCGTCGACCACGGCCTGCAGTCCGGCTCCGACCTGCGCGCCGCCGAGGTGGTCGTGCGCCTCGCCGCCCTCGGCCTCGAACCGGTCGAGTCCGTCGCCGTGCGCGTGGGCCGCGACGGAGGCCCCGAGGCCGCCGCCCGCGACGCCCGCTACGCCGCCCTGGACGCCGCCGCCGAGCGGCACTCCGCGGCGGCGGTCCTGCTCGGTCACACGCGCGACGACCAGGCGGAGACGGTCCTGCTCGGTCTCGCCCGCGGCTCCGGGATCCGCTCCCTGTCCGGGATGGCCGCGACCTCGGGGGTCGCGGGCCGTTACCGCCGCCCCTTCCTGCACATCGACCGCCAGACCGCCCGCAAGGCGTGCATGGTCCAGTCGCTGCCCGTCTGGGACGACCCGCACAACGCCGATCCGGCGTACACACGGTCCCGGCTGCGCCACGAAGGCCTGCCCGCCCTCGAGAAAGCGCTCGGAAAGGGCGTCGTCGAAGCGCTCGCCCGCACGGCCCGGCTCTCCCGCGACGACGCCGACGCCCTCGACACGTGGGCCGCCCAGGCCGAGGCGTCCGTACGCGACGCGGCGGGCCTCCTGGAGTGCGCCAAGCTCTACGCCCTGCCGCCCGCCGTGCGGCGCCGGATCGTGCGCAGGGCCGCCATCGAGGCCGGGGCGCCCGCCGGTTCCCTCTTCGCCCGGCACATCGAAGAGGTCGACCGTCTGATCACCGGCTGGCGTGGTCAGGGAGCGATCAATCTCCCGGGCAAAGTCGTGGCTCAGCGCCAGGGTGGCAGACTGGTGATCCGGCAAGGCTGACGAGAGGCCCGTGCTCATCGCGGGCCGGTCGGCCGGTGGGACGACCGAAAGTGATGCGGGTGGACGCGAAAGACATGGGCACCGACCTCAAGTCGGTGCTCATCACCAAGGAAGAGATCGACGCGAAGCTGGCCGAGCTGGCCGCGAAGGTCGACGCGGAGTACGCGGGCAAGGACCTGCTGATCGTCGGTGTCCTCAAGGGCGCCGTGATGGTCATGGCGGACCTGGCGCGTGCGCTGTCCACCCCCGTCACGATGGACTGGATGGCGGTGTCGTCGTACGGCGCGGGCACCCAGTCGTCCGGCGTCGTGCGGATCCTCAAGGACCTGGACACCGACATCAAGGGCAAGCACGTCCTGATCGTCGAGGACATCATCGACTCCGGTCTGACGCTGTCCTGGCTGCTGTCCAACCTCGGCTCGCGCGAGCCCGCCTCCCTGGAGGTGTGCACGCTGCTGCGCAAGCCCGAGGCGGCGAAGGTCGCCATCGACGTGAAGTGGATCGGTTTCGACATCCCCAACGAGTTCGTCGTGGGCTACGGCCTGGACTTCGCGGAGAAGTACCGCAACCTCCCCTTCGTCGGCACGCTGGCTCCGCACGTCTACGGCGGCTGACGCCCGGGACTGAGTGCGGCGGCGGGGAACCCTCACCCGTTTCCCGCCGTTGGACCATGCGAAGGCGGGTTTGCCAGCCGTCCCGTGCGGCTTCGGGTCACAATGCTGGGGTACCGTCCGAAGAACAGTCTTTATCAAACTCACTATGGCAGGAGGGACGGGGCGTCATCGCTCCGTATGGATGGACGTGAAGCGATACTTCCGTGGGCCAGTCATGTGGATCGTGCTGGCCGTCCTTGCCGTGGTCGTGTTGATGCAGGTCGTCGGCTCGTCCGGTGGCTACAAGACGGTTGACACCGGTCAGGTCGTTCAGGCGATCAACGACAACAAGGTCGAGTCGGCCAAGCTCACCACCGGTGACGAGCAGATCATCAAGGTCGAACTCAAGGACGGCCAGAAGGTCAAGGACAGCAGCAAGATCCAGGCGAGCTACATCGGCGACCAGGGCGTCGACCTCGCCAAGTCTCTGCAGGCCAAGTACGAGGACAAGCAGATCAAGGACGGTTACACCGTCTCCCCGTCGAAGCAGAACCCCTTCGTCGGCATCCTGCTCTCCCTCCTCCCCTTCGTCCTCATCGTCGTCGTCTTCCTGTTCCTGATGAATCAGATGCAGGGCGGCGGCTCCCGGGTCATGAACTTCGGGAAGTCCAAGGCCAAGCTGATCACCAAGGACACCCCGAAGACGACCTTCTCCGATGTGGCGGGTTCGGACGAAGCCGTCGAGGAGCTCCACGAGATCAAGGAGTTCCTCCAGGAGCCGGCGAAGTTCCAGGCCGTCGGCGCCAAGATCCCCAAGGGCGTGCTCCTCTACGGCCCGCCCGGTACGGGCAAGACGCTCCTCGCGCGCGCCGTCGCCGGTGAGGCCGGGGTCCCGTTCTACTCGATCTCGGGTTCCGACTTCGTCGAGATGTTCGTCGGTGTCGGTGCCTCCCGTGTGCGCGACCTCTTCGAGCAGGCCAAGGCGAACGCCCCGGCGATCGTCTTCGTCGACGAGATCGACGCCGTCGGCCGTCACCGCGGCGCAGGCCTCGGCGGTGGCCACGACGAGCGCGAGCAGACGCTGAACCAGCTGCTCGTCGAGATGGACGGCTTCGACGTGAAGGGCGGCGTCATCCTGATCGCCGCCACGAACCGGCCCGACATCCTCGACCCGGCGCTGCTGCGCCCCGGCCGCTTCGACCGGCAGATCGCCGTCGACCGCCCGGACATGCAGGGCCGTCTGGAGATCCTCAAGGTCCACCAGAAGGGCAAGCCGGTCGCCCCGGACGTCGACCTCGGCGCGGTGGCCCGTCGCACGCCCGGCTTCACGGGCGCCGACCTGTCGAACGTGCTGAACGAAGCGGCGCTCCTGACGGCGCGCGGCGACAAGAAGCTGATCGACAACCACGCCCTGGACGAGGCGATCGACCGCGTGGTGGCGGGTCCGCAGAAGCGGACCCGGATCATGTCCGACAAGGAAAAGAAGATCACCGCGTACCACGAGGGCGGACACGCCCTGGTCGCGGCGGCCTCCCCGAACTCGGACCCGGTCCACAAGATCACCATCCTGTCCCGCGGCAGGGCCCTGGGTTACACCATGGTCCTGCCCGAAGAGGACAAGTACTCCACCACGCGCAACGAGATGCTCGACCAGCTCGCGTACATGCTGGGCGGGCGCGCGGCCGAGGAGCTCGTCTTCCACGACCCGACGACGGGCGCGGCGAACGACATCGAGAAGGCCACGGCCACCGCACGCGCGATGGTCACGCAGTACGGCATGACCGAGCGTCTCGGCGCGATCAAGTTCGGCGGGGACAACACCGAGCCGTTCCTCGGGCGCGAGATGGGCCACCAGCGGGACTACTCGGAAGAGGTCGCCGCGCTGGTCGACGAAGAGGTCAAGAAGCTCATCGAGACCGCGCACAACGAAGCGTGGGAGATCCTCGTCGAGAACCGCGACATCCTCGACAACCTGGTTCTCCAGCTTCTGGAGAAGGAGACCCTCAACAAGGAGCAGATCGCCGAGGTCTTCGCCGGGATCGTGAAGCGTCCGGCCCGCCCGGCGTGGACCGGCTCCTCGCGGCGTACGCCCTCGACCCGCCCGCCGGTGCTCTCCCCCAAGGAGCTGTCGCTGACGAACGGTGCGAACGGCGCCAGCCCGGCGGTGACGTCGGGCAGCACGAGCACGGAGAAGTCCCTCGAGGTGGCCCCGGAGGACCGCCCCGAGAGCTGACCCGCGCGCCTCAGCAGGCCCGGAATGAATGCCGCGCCCCCCAGGTTTTAGCCTGGGGGGCGCGGCATCTTCGTACGCCCGCGTGGCACGCACAGGAACGAGGCACAACATGACCGACCCGGTGACGCTGGACGGCGAGCACTCGATCGGCGAGTTCGACGAGAAGCGGGCCGAGAACGCCGTGCGCGAGCTCCTGATCGCCGTGGGCGAGGACCCCGACCGCGAGGGTCTCCTGGAGACCCCGGCGCGGGTGGCGCGGGCGTACCGGGAGATATTCTCCGGGCTGCGGCAGAGGGCGGAGGACGTGCTGACGACGACGTTCGACCTGGGGCACGACGAGATGATCTTGGTGAAGGACATCGAGGTCATGAGTTCGTGCGAACACCACTTGGTCCCGTTCGTCGGCGTCGCCCACGTCGGGTACATCCCGTCCACGGACGGCAAGATCACCGGTCTGTCGAAGCTGGCGAGGCTCGTGGACGTCTACGCGCGCCGGCCGCAGGTCCAGGAGCGGCTGACCACGCAGATCGCGGAGTCCTTGATGGAGATACTGGAGCCGCGCGGTGTGATCGTGGTCGTCGAGTGCGAGCACATGTGCATGACGATGCGCGGGGTGCGCAAGCCCGGCGCCAAGACGATCACCTCCGCGGTCCGCGGACAGCTGCGCGATCCCGCGACGCGCAATGAGGCGATGAGCCTGATCATGGCCCGCTGACGGCTCGCTGACTCTGCTCGGCGCCGCCCCGGGGCCTCGCTCGGGCGGTCCCGGCGCCACGGGGCAGGCGAAAAACCCTGCGAACCCGGCCTAGGCCGCCGAGGCCGCCGGGCCGTCCTCGTCGTCGTCCTCGGGGAGCTTGCAGACCCGCTCGAGGAACAGCGCCGCCGCTATCACGGCGATGCCCATCAGGACCGAGAGGCCGGCGTAGACCGCCTGGTCGCGGCGGGGCGGGACGTCGAGGAACTCCAGCAGGAACGCGCCCGCACCGCCGTACATCCCCGCGACGAGCGCCACGACCAAGGCGCTGGCCTGGCCGAAGACGACGGCGCGGGCGGCCATCATCGGCTCGACGCCCTTCGCGCCGGGGCGGCGCTCACGCTGGGCCCGCAGGCGCGCGCGCAGCGAGAGCGCCGTCGACAGGAGCACCACGGCGATCACCGCGAGCACGATGGGCGCGGCCAGCGGGACCCGGGGCAGCGTGCCGACGGAGTCCCACAGCCGGGCGCCCGACCAGGACAGCACTCCGGCCACGACGAAGAGGCCGGCCAGTGTCCTGATGCGCAGTTGCTTCACGGTGACCTTCACAGCCTTCGTCGTCGTGCGTACCGGATCTTGTAGACCCTAACGACTACTCGGGCAGCCGGAGTTCCAGGTCGGCGCGTGCCGCGACGCCGTCGTCGGTGATGTCGGCGAGCAGCTTGGCCACGGGGCCGTGGCCGGCCAGCTGGGCCTCGGGCTCGACGTCGTGCCAGGGGGCGAGGACGAAGGCGCGTTCGTGCGCGCGCGGGTGGGGCAGCGTGAGCGCCGGGTCGTCGGAGACCACGTCGGCGTACGTCACGATGTCCACGTCGATCGTGCGCGGGCCCCAGCGCTCGTCGCGGACGCGGTGGAAGGCCTCCTCGACGGCGTGGGCGCGCTCCAGGAGCGAGGAGGGCGGCAGGGTCGTCTTCACCACGACGACGGCGTTGAAGTACGAGGGCTGGGTGCCGGGGTCGACGCCCCACGGCTCCGTCTCGTACACCGGTGAGACCGCCTTGACCCTCAGGCCGGGCGTGTCCTCCAGGGCGTCGATGGCGCCCTGGAGGGTCTCCAGGCGGTTGCCGAGGTTGCTGCCGAGGGAGATCACGGCACGCTTGGGGTTGGACAGAGTGGTGTCCGCGGCGTCCACCTGCTCGACCACGGAGTTCGGCACCGGCTGGACGGTCGGGTCGCTCTGACCCGCTTTGAAGGGCGCAGTCATACTCGGCTCCGGGTGATGGTGACGGTCACATCGTCGAAGGGCACGGTGATCGGGGCGTCAGGCTTGTGCACGCACACCTCGACCTCCAGGACTCCTTCGTGCTTCAGACACGTCTGGGCGATGCGCTCGGCGAGGGTCTCGATGAGATCGACCGGCTCGCCCTCGACGGCGGCCACGACCTCCTCGGCCACGATGCCGTAGTGCACGGTCTTCGCCAGGTCGTCGTCGGCCGCGGCCGCTCGCGTGTCCAGGCCGAGAACCAGGTCCACGATGAAGGTCTGGCCCTCTTCGCGCTCCCGCGGATAGACACCGTGGTGCCCGCGGGCCTTGAGGCCGCGCAGCGCGACACGATCCACGCGAATCACTCCTGCAATCGTCGGTATCGGCAGGCCTGCGCCGAGTGCGGTCGGCACACCAGCCTCGATCGAATCTACCTGCGAGCACTGACAGTGCTCGCCCGCGGGGCCCGTGGGAACGGCCACACGCTTGCCCCTACCCACTAGGAAGGGGTCTCGTCGCTCTCGTCGTCGTCGGTTTCGGCCAGGACGGGCGACGCGTGGTGCGACCACAGTTTCCAGCCGTCGGGTGTGCGGCGGAACACATTGGTGGCCACCACGAGCTGGCCCACGAGCGGGCCGAGCTCGCCGCCGCCCTCCGGGGGAGGGCCGCCGCTGAGGATGTTCTCGGTGCACGTCACCAGCGCGGTGTCACCGGCCACGCCGACCTTCAGGTCGGTCAGGAAGAACTGGATGTACTCGGTGTTCGCCATGATCAGCGCGTACGACCTGAGGACCTCACCGCGGCCGGTGAGGACCGGCCAGCCGGGGTGGACGCAGGAGACCGCGTCCCCGTCGTCGGTGCTCTCGCCGGCGCTGTCGTCGTCCGTGGCGGTGTCGGCCCCGGAGTCCAGCCACAGCTGGGAGACCTGGTCGAAGTCGCCGCGCTCCAGCGCTTCGTAGAAGGCGGTGTTGGCGAGCTCGACCTGCTCGACGTCGGTACGGGCGGCCCCGGTCACCGGTGGCCGTCCGCGGCGTCCGTCACGGCCTGGGCGACGCGCACGGCGTCCGCGGTGGCCCGCACCTCGTGCACGCGGACCGCCCAGGCGCCCTGGTGGGCGGCGATGGCCGAGACGGCGGCGGTGGCGCCGTCGCGCTCGCGGGCCGGCGGCGGGGCGCCCTCGGGGCCCGCGAGGACCCGGCCGAGGAACCGCTTGCGGGAGGCGGCGACCAGGACCGGGTGGCCCAGCTCGCGCAGCCGGTCCAGGCGGGCCAGGAGCGCGAGGTCGTGCTCGGCCTCCTTGGAGAAGCCGAGGCCGGGGTCGACGACGATGCGCTCGGGGGCGATGCCGCCCTCGATGGCGGCCCGCACGCGCGCGTGGAGCTCGGCGACGACTTCGGAGACCACGTCCTCGTACACGGGCTTGGCGTGGATGTCGGTGAGGAAGCCCCGCCAGTGCATCACGACGAAGGGGGCACCGGCGGCGGCGACCGCGGGGACCATGCGCGGGTCGGCGAGGCCGCCGCTGACGTCGTTGACGAGGACGGCGCCCGCGGCGAGCGCCCGCTCGGCGACGGTGGCGCGCATGGTGTCCACGGAGACCGTGACGCCCTCGGAGGTCAGGCCGCGCACCACGGGGACGACGCGCTTGAGCTCCTCGTCCTCGTCCACGCGCGTGGCGCCCGGGCGGGTGGACTCGCCGCCGACGTCGACCAGGTCGGCGCCCTGGGCGACGAGGTCGACGCCGTGCTTGACGGCGGCCGTGGTGTCGAACCAGCGGCCGCCGTCGGAGAAGGAGTCGGGCGTCACGTTCACGACGCCCATGACCGCACAGCGGTCCCACTCCGGCAGCCCCTGGACCGATCCGCGCCCGCGCAACGTACTCATGCCTCCAGCCTAGGCCCGTGGGCCGAGCGATTACGCCGCCTGGACCTCGCGCTCGGCGGCCCGGTGCGGGCAGGGGCGGCGCTGCGGGGTGCCCCTGCGCAGGTAGCGGGGCAGCGCGAGGGTCACGAAGCCCTCGGCCTGCATGGCGGCGAAGCCGATGCGGGGCAGGTCCTTGCTGGAGCGGTAGACGACGAAGCGGGGCTCCCAGCGGGGGCGGAACTTCGCGTTGAACTTGTACAGGGACTCGATCTGGAACCAGCGGGAGAGGAAGACGAGCAGGCCCCGCCAGGCGCGCAGGACCGGGCCCGCGCCGATCTTCTCGCCACGCGCGAGGGCCGCGCGGAACATGGCGAAGTTGAGGGACACGCGCGCGATGCCGAGCCTCGGGGCGGCCTGGAGCGCGGCCACGATGAGCAGTTCGTTCATGCCGGGGTCGGCCGAACGGTCGCGGCGCATGAGGTCCAGGGAGACGCCGTCCTTGCCCCACGGGACGAAGTGGAGGACGGCCTTCAGGTCGCCGTAGGGGCCCGGCTCCTCGTCCGCCTTGTGGGCGGTGGCGATCAGACAGTCGCCGTCGTTCGGGTCGCCGATGCGGCCGAGCGCCATGGAGAAGCCGCGTTCGGTGTCGGTGCCGCGCCAGTCGTCGGCGGCGCGCTGGATCTTGGCGAGCTCCTGCTCGCCGAGGTCACGGATGCGCCGTACGCGCGTCTCGTAGCCATTGCGCTCGATCCGCTTGACCATCTGACGTACGTTGCGCATCGCACGCCCGGACAGGGAGAAATCCGCGACGTCCACCACCGCCTCGTCACCCAGTTCGAGGGCGTCGAGTCCGGTCTCGCGGGTCCAGACCTCGCCGCCCGTCTCGGAGCAGCCCATGACGGCGGGCGTCCAGGAGTGGGCCTTCGCCTCGTCCATGAAGCGCTCGATGGCGCCGGGCCAGGCCTCGACGTCGCCGATCGGGTCGCCGCTGGCGAGCATCACTCCGGAGACGACGCGGTAGGTGACGGCGGCCTTGCCGCTGGGGGAGAAGACGACGGCCTTGTCGCGGCGGAGCGCGAAGTGGCCGAGCGAGTCGCGGGCGCCGTGCTTGTCGAGCAGGGCGCGCAGCTTCGTCTCGTCGTCCTCGGTGAGGCGCGCGGCCGGGTGCTCCGGGCGGAAGGCGAGGTAGATGGTGGTGAGAGCGGTGAGCATGCCGAGGGCGCCGAGGGAGAAGCCGACGGTCCAGGACGTGCTGCCGTAGTAGCCGACCGGGCCCTCGAAGCCGAAGAGTCCGTAGAGGACGTGCTCCAGGCGCTCCGTGATGCTGGGGTCCCCGATGACCCTGCCGGGGTGGACGCTGACGATCACCAGGCCCAGCAGGATCGATCCGGCACCCAGCAGGACGAAGTTGGCCAGGGCGCGCCAGCGGCTGCGCGGGTCGGGCAGGGCCGTGAACTCGTTGCGATGACGCAGCAGCAGCGCGAGCAGCGCCAGCGAGATCAGGATGCCGATCACGGAGTGGCGGAATGTGAACTGCGCCACAGCGCCCGCGGGAAGCAGCACCACGGCGGCCCGCCAGGCCCGCCGCTTGTGGCGCCGCAGACCGTGCGCGAGCAGGAGCAGCAGAATGCCGGAACTGAGCGCCAGCGCGGCGGCGAAGGGCCCGAGCGCGCCGGGGAGGACCTCGGCGATGGCGTGCATGCGGCTGTGCCGGAAGCGGGGGAAGACACCCGCCGCGACATTCAGCAGACCTACGAGCATGCAGGCTCTGGCGACGAGGGTCGGCACGGCCTCTGGGCGCGGGCCGCGCAGTATCCGGTGGAGGCGGCCGTCGCGGTGGCGGTCGTCACCGCCCGGAACCCCACCCGACATTTCCCCATCTATCCTGACAGACATCGCATCCCGTAGTTCTGCGAGAGAGCTTGAATCCGGTACCAAAACGGCATCCGGCACTATTGCGCCCTCTAGGACGGTCCTTCAGGGAAACGGGTTCATTCCCGACCGGAAACCGCTGAAAAGCTGGGGCAAGGCCTTCGGCACGTGCCGGCAGGGCCTCGGCCCGGTCCGGTCGCGCCGCACAGGCCCGGGACAATGGTAGTAGACGCCGAGGCACACCCGGCGCATCGGTAAGAGACGCCACGGCGAACCCGGGGCAGCAACGGCAGTAGAAAGCGCAGGCAGGAACACCCCATGGGTCTCACGAGCAACAAGGTCCTCGCCCTTGCGGTCTTGCTGGCCGTACTGCTCTTCTTCGGCACCATCTGGCTCTGGCCACGGCTCGCCCGCCGCACATGGAAGGCCGTCACGGGCCGCGTCGGGCTGCTGCTCGCCACCCAGGTCGCGGTCTTCGCGGCGGTGGGCCTCGCGGCCAACCAGGCCTTCGGCTTCTACGCCACGTGGGCCGACCTCTTCGGCCAGGAGACGAGCCCGGGGATCGTGGTGGACCACGATCCGGCCAAAGGAGGATCAGGGCCCGTAAAGGTCGTCGACACCAAGACCGTGAACGTGCCCGGTGGCGGCCGGCCCGCCACCGGAGGCCAGATCCAGAAGATCGAGGTCGGTGGCAAGGAGTCGAGAATAGGCAGTCCCGCCTATGTCTACCTGCCGCCCGAGTACTTCCAGCCGCTGTACAAGAACCGCACGTTCCCCGCGGCCGTGGTCCTCACCGGCTACCCCGGCACCGCCGAGGCGCTCATCAAAGGGCTGCACTATCCCCAGACCGCCCACAAGCTGGCCGGCGAAGGCAAGATGCAGCCGATGATCCTGGTCATGATGCGGCCGACCGTGGCTCCGCCGCGCGACACGGAGTGCGTGGACATCCCCGACGGCCCGCAGACCGAGACGTTCTTCGCCAAGGACCTGCCCGGCGCGCTTTCGCAGCACTACAGGGTGGGCACCAAGGCGCAGAACTGGGGCGTCATCGGCGACTCCACGGGCGGCTACTGCGCCCTGAAGTTCGCCATGCACCACCCCGACAAGTACGGCGCGGCGGCGGGCCTTTCGGCGTACTACAAGGCGCCCATCGACGTCACCACCGGTGACCTCTTCCACGGCGACAAGGAGCTGGAGCGCCGAGCCGACCTGATGTGGTACCTCGACCACATGCCGGCGCCCAAGACGTCCCTCCTGGTGACCAGCAGCAAGAAAGGCGAGGACAACTACCAGGACACCCTGAGGTTCATCGACAAGGTGAAGGCGCCCACGCGCGTGTCGTCCATCACGCTCGAAAGCGGCGGCCACAACTTCAACACGTGGCGCAGGGAGATCCCCGCCACACTGCAGTGGATGAGCGGGCGGCTGAACGGCAACTGACCCCCGGTCACCGCCGATGGCGGCGGCTCAGCCGGTGCTTGTCGCCGCGACCGTCTCCAGCTCGACCTCCGCCCGCGCGATGTCCCGCGCGTCCGCCGCCGTCGAGCGGCGCAGCGCCTCGTGCAGCCGGGCCGGTGTGAGCACGCCCAGGAAGCGGCCCTCGCTGTCCTTGTCGATGACCGCGATCCAGCCCGCGTCGTGCTGGAGCATCGTCGCGAACGCCTGCTTCAGGCTCGCGCCCACGGGCAGCCAGGCCTCCATGCGGCGGGCGTGTTCGCGGACCGTGCCACCGCCCACGCGCGCGTGCTCGGCGGAGAGCCAGCCGTGCAGGTTGTTGTCGCCGTCCAGGACGACGGCCCAGCGGGCGTCGAGTTCCCTGGGCAGCGTGTCGTCGAGGTGCACCACGGGCGGCTGTTCCAGGTCGCCCTCCTCGATCGGTGTCACCGAGAGCCGCTTCAGGCCGCGGTCCGCGCCGACGAAGTCGGCCACGTACGCGTTCGCGGGCGCGCCGAGGACCGTCGAAGGGGTGTCGAACTGCTCGATGCGGCCCTCGCCGTAGACGGCGATGCGGTCGCCGAGGCGGACCGCCTCCTCGATGTCGTGCGTGACGAAGAGCACGGTCTTGCGCACGGACTGCTGGAGGCGCAGGAACTCGTTCTGGAGGTGCTCGCGCACCACGGGGTCGACCGCGCCGAACGGCTCGTCCATCAAGAGCACCGGCGGATCGGCCGCCAGGGCGCGGGCCACGCCGACGCGCTGACGCTGGCCGCCGGAGAGCTGCTCGGGGTAGCGGCCACCGAAGACGGCGGGGTCGAGGCCGACCAGGTCGAGGAGTTCGGCCGCGCGCTCGCGGGCCTTCCCGCGCTTGACGCCGAGCAGGTGCGGGACGGTCGCCGTGTTCTCCAGGACCGTCTTGTGCGGAAAGAGGCCGACCTGCTGGATGACGTAGCCGATGCGGCGCCTCAACTGCACGGGGTCGATGGCGGATATGTCGTCGCCGTCGACGAATATCCGGCCCTCGCTGGGCTCGATGAGCCGGTTCACCATCTTCATCGTGGTCGTCTTGCCGCAGCCCGACGGGCCGACGAGCGTGACCAGTTCACCCTCGGCGACCTCGAAGGACAGATCGTCGACGGCCGTGGTGCCGTCCGCGTAGCGCTTGGTGACGTGCTCGAACCGGATCATGTTTCCCCATTGTGGCGGGCGGCGGCGGGCTGTGCGTGACGGACGTGTTGCGGCCGTACAACGACTCTCGGCGATTGTCAGTGCCGCGCGTTAGGGTCGCCAGACACGGGGGGACGTGTGTGCGGCATACGTCCGGGGATTCGGGGGAGGTGCGGGCGCGTGGCCGAGCGGAACTGTCTGGTGACGAACGACTGGATCTGCGGGGAGTATCTCCGCACCCGCAGCCAGGAGCTGACCGACGCCACCCTTCAGCACATCGGGATCACGCTCGCCTCGGTGACCATCGGCCTCGCCGTGTCCCTGCCGCTGGCGCTTCTCGCGCGGCGGTGGCGCTTCCTCTCGGGGCCGATCCTCGGGGTGACGACCGTGCTGTACTCGGTCCCCTCGCTCGCGATGTTCTCGCTGCTCCTGCCGTTCTTCGGACTCTCGGTCTCGCTGGTCGTCACGGGCCTGGTGCTGTACTCCCTCACGGTCCTCGTGCGGAACATCCTGGCCGGGCTCCAAGCCGTCCCCGAAGAGGCGCGGGACGCCGCCAAGGGGATGGGGTACGGGCCGCTGAGGCTGCTGTGGGAGGTGGAACTGCCGCTCGCGCTGCCCGCGTTGCTGGCCGGCGTCCGCATCACCACGGTATCCACAGTCGCGCTCACGACGGTCGGTGCCATCGTGGACTACGGCGGCCTCGGCACACTGATCCTCGACGGCCTCGACACGACCTTCAAGGCCCAGGTGCTCACGGCGTCCGTGCTCTGCGTAGTCCTCGCCGTCGTCGCCGACCTGCTGCTGCTCGGCCTCCAGCGGTGGCTTACGCCCTGGACGAGGGTCCACCGAATACGGACGAGCCGTGCCGCGCGCAAGGCGGCCGTGGCCAAGGTGGCTGAACCCGCGTGAACGCGATCACGGGTGCGTACGACTGGCTGACCACGGGCGCCAACTGGCAGGGGGAGAAGGGGGTGTGGCACCGCCTCGCCGAGCATCTGTACTTCAGCGGGGTCTGCCTCGCCGTCGCCTGTCTGATCGCGCTGCCCCTCGCGCTCTACCTCGGCCACATCGGCAAGGGCGGCGCGCTCGCGGTCAACATCTCCAACGTCGGGCGCGCGGTTCCCACGCTTGCTCTGCTGATCCTGCTCACGCTCACCCCGCTGGGCGAGCACGGCGACGCCCCGACGCTGATCGCGCTGGTCCTCTTCGCCGTGCCGCCGCTGCTGACCAACGCCTATCTCGGGATGCGCGAGGTGGACCGGGCGGTGGTGGAGGCCGCGCGCGGGATGGGCATGAGCGGCGGCCAACTGTTCGTACGGGTCGAGCTGCCGCTCGCGTATCCGCTGGTCATGACCGGTGTCCGGTCCGCCGGGGTGCAGGTCGTCGCGACGGCCACGCTTGCCGCGATGACGGGTGAGGGCGGGCTCGGCCGGATCATCACCGCCGGGTTCAATCTCCAGAACACGCCGCAAGTGGTCGCGGGCGCCTTCTTGGTGGCGCTGCTCGCGCTCCTTGTGGAGGGGGTCCTGGTGGTGGCGGGGCGCGTCTTCGATCCGATGCGGCGGTCGGGCGGCGCGGCCCGATGAGCCCTGTCCTCTCTCCCTTCCCTTTCGAAATGGTGGTTCACCGATGAAGAGCACAACGCGTCGCGCGCGACGGATGGCAGGGGCGGCCGCGGCCGTCGTGGCGCTGACCGCGGGGCTCGCCGCGTGCGGCGGGGACAGCCTGGAGGACGAGGGCAAGGGGTCGGACAAGGTGGGCGGTGACAAGAAGGGCTCACTCGTGGTGGGTTCGGCGCGGTTCACCGAGCAGAAGGTCCTCGCCGAGCTCTACGTGGGCGTTCTTGAGGAAGCGGGATATGACGCGCAGGTCAAGACCGTGCAGAACCGCGAGATCTACAAGCCCGAACTGAAGAACGGCTCGATCGACATCGCGCCCGAATACGCCGCGACGCTCGCGGAATTCCTCAACCTGGAGAAGAACGGCCCGAAGGCCGAAGCCGTCGCCTCCAGCGATCTCGACGCCACGGTGAGCGCCCTGGAGAAGCTCGCGAAGCCGCAGGGCCTGAAGGCGCTCCCCGCGGGCGAGGCGGTCGACCAGAACGCGTTCGCGGTCTCCAAGGAATACGCCGAGAAGCACAAGCTGAAGACGCTCTCGGATCTCGGCCGGTCGGGCGAGAAGGTCAGGATCGCGGCGGGTGACGAATGCGAGTCCCGGCCGTTCTGCGCGCCCGGTCTGAAGAAGAAGTACGGGATCGACGTCGCCGGAATCGACCCCAAGGGCGTCGGCACCACGCAGTCCAAGCAGGCCGTCAAGAACGGCACGGACCAGCTGGTGCTGACCACGACGACCGACGCGACGCTGAAGAACTATGACCTCGTGATCCTGGAGGACGACAAGAAGCTGCAGAACGCGGACAACATCCTCCCTGTGGTCAACGCCGAGGAAGCGGGCGACAAGGAGATAGCCGCCACCCTCGCGAAGCTGACCAAGACACTCACGACGGAGGACCTCATCGAACTCAACCGGAAGGTCGACGAGGAGCGTCAGAAGGAAGCCGATGTCGCGAAGGAGTATCTGGAGTCGAAGGGCCTGATCGGAAGTTGATCAAGAAGCCGTCAGGCGTTTCGAGGGCAGAAGCGGAAGTTGACCGCTGAAGCAAAGCGAAGGGTGAGGCGGGAAGTTGTGGCGAGTTACGGTCGCGGCACCTGCTTTTTGGCGGGGCGAGCACCAGACTTCGTCTACGCGCGGTAAGTTTCTGGCCATGCCACGTGGACGTCACCGCCATTCCCCACCCCTGCACAGGCTGCTTCCTCCCTCGACGGTCGCAGGCGTCTCCGTTCTCTGCGCCGGCGGCGCCTGGATGTTCGCGGAACCGGTCCTGCTCCGCGGGCTCGTCGCGGCCGCGGCCGCCGCTGCCGTCGTGGGCTCGGTCGTCATGCGCCGCTGGGACACGGCGGCCGGCCGACGCGTCGCCGAACTCACGCGCGCGCGAGCGAGCGACGAGTGGCGTCACGAGGAGCGGATAGCGGAGGCCGAGTCCGACCTCGAGGAGTCCCGCGAGCTGCGGGGCAAGCTGGAGACCAAGCTGCGCGCCAAGCGCGCCGAGCTGGCCGCGCTGCGCAACGAACACGCGGCGCTGCTGCGGCGGTACGCCACCGCGGAGACCGAGCGGGCCAGCGCCCTTGAGGGGCGGCGGCTGCTCGCCATCGAGACGACTGCGTCGGTGCGGGAGCTGTCGGCGTCCGGTGAGGGGGCTGACGCGGGGTCTGGCGCGGCGGCGTCCGGCTCGGGGGCCTCGGATCTGGTTCCTGCGGTGCGGGCGGGGGCGCCGGTGCAGGCGTCGGTACCGGCATCGGCGTCGGTACCGGCGTCGCGTACGGAGGGTGCGGCTGCGGGTTCTGGTCCTGCTTCCGGTCCCGCTGCGGGTTCTGGTCCCGCTTCGGGTCCTGGCCGTGCTTCGGATCCTGCTTCGGGTTCTGCTTCGGGTTCTGCCAAGCCGTCCGGGCAGTCCACGCGGCCGGGCGCGAGCCCGACGCCGTCGCTCTACCTGCGGGCCAACGCGGCGCTCGACCGCCTGGCCCCGGAGGCGGCGCCGGAGGCGCGGCCCGAGGCGGAGGACGAGTCGCGGGGGAAGGCCGGGGCGGCCGACGGATTCGGCGGGCACGAGCGCGCGGTCGCCGTCGCGCCGCCCGTACAGGCGCGACGCGTGGCGCCCCAGGGCGACTTCGACTTCTTCGGTACGAAGAGTGCGGCCCCCGCCGCACTGGAGTCCGTGCAGAACGAGGACCTCGCCGACGTGGTGGGCGAGGAGGCCCTCGCCGTCCACAAGGCGGAGGCCGAGGCCGAGTTCAAGGACGCGCCCGAGAGGGACGCGGCGCGGGGCGTGGGCCAGGTCATCGACCTGACGGCGCATGACGAGACCGAGCAGATCGACGTGGCGGGGCTGCGGACGGCCCTGCGGGCCTGAGGCGGAGCGGGGCGCGGCTGTCCGTGCTCCCGGCGGGGCCCGGCTCCCGGCGAGCCCGGCCCGGCCCCGCCCCGCGTCTCAACGGGTCACGCCATCCAGCGGTCCGGGCGCGCCTCTTTGCGGCCCGTGCGGGAGCGGTCCGCCTGGGACTGGAGGAGTTCGGCCGCCTCTGCGGAGGGGCGCAGCCGGGCCGTCACGGTCTTGTTGGCGCCCGTGTCCACCCGTACGTCCGCCACGCCCTTGTACCGCTCCCACGGCCCCTGCGAGAGCCGCACGCTCTGCACCTTGGCGTGCGGCACCAGTGAGACGCGGCGCTTGAGCAGGCCGTGCCGCGCCGCGAACACCGTGTCGGTGACCGCGAGGCCGTAGCCCTTCCACCAGAACGGCACGCACCACGCCGCGCGCGCGGGAGGCCTGGAGAGCTCGGCGGGCTCCGGCACGCGCGCTCCCGGCAGCACCCGCCCGATCACCGCCTCGGCGTGCTCCCGCGGCGCCACCGGCACCAGCACGCTGTTGGACGAGCCCGCCACGTCCAGCTCCACCCGCACCCAGCCGTACCGCCGCCACAGCAGGGGCTGCACGATGTGCACGGTCTGCACGCGTCCCGGCGGCACCGTCTCGTGTGCCTTGTCGAGCAGTCCGTGGTCGATGCGCAGGCCGTCCGGGGACTCGCCGACCGTCCAGTCGTACTCCTTGATGAAGCGCCCGCCGCTGCTCGCGAACGCGCCGCCCAGCATGGGCAGACCGGTGGCGAGGACCGTCCACACGTTGTGCGTGGCGAACCACAGGAACGTCGGTACGACGACCGCGGCGATGAGCATCGCCCAGGGGGCGCCGGTCAGCACCAGGGAGAGGGCCAGCATGCGCGGCTGTACGTGCAGGAGGCCGCGGACCGGTGCCTCGCCGACTTCCCGTGCCTCCGAGGGGGCGAAACCGGCCGCTCGCGCGAGGAGTTCGGCCCGCAGTCCGGCGGCGTCGCGCTCGCCGAGGTAGGCGAGCTCGTCCTTCTTCTCCGCCCCGACGACGTCCAGCTTCAGCTTGGCGACCCCCGCGATGCGGGCGAGCAGTGGCCGCGTGACGTCGACGGCCTGGATCCGGTCGAGCCGGATGTGGGCGGTGCGCCGGAAGAACAGTCCGGTGCGGATGCGCAGTTCGGTGTCGGTGACCGCGAAGTGGGTGAACCACCAGCTCAGGAAGCCGTATGCGGCGCCACCGAGGACCACGGCGGCGCTGCCCAGAAGCAGGGTGGTCGCGGTCAGCTCGGACAGCCGCTGTTGCGTTCCGTTCGGGTCGTGGACGGCCCAGCCCACCAGAACGGCGAACGGCGCCCAGGCGCGGCGCAGCGGCGTCACGGGATGCAGGCGCCGCTCGGTCACCACGGGACCGGACTCGCCTGTGATGGCCTCCTGTACGTCGCCCACAGCCCCGCCCCCGCTCACAGCCCCGCCGATCGGGCCTGGCCGAGTTCCGTGAGGCGGTCGCGCAGTCGCTCGGCCTCTTCGGGGAGCAGGCCCGGGACGCGTGCGTCGGTGGCCGCCGCGGCCGTGTGCAGTTGGACGCTCGCCAGACCGAAGTGCCGTTCCACGGGGCCCGATGTCACCTCGACGAGCTGCATCCGGCCGTACGGCACGACGGTCTCCTCGCGCCACAGCACGCCTCGGCTGATGAGCAGGTCGTCGTCGCGCTCGGCGTACCGCCACGAGCGCCAGTTGCGCCCCAGCATCGGCCAGCCCCACGCCACGAAGGCGAGCGGCAGCAGTGCGAAGGCCGCCCAGGCCGGGCCCGCGAACAGGCCGAGCAGCACGCCGACGGCCGTCGCGAGCGGCACCAGCCAGACCACCAGCAGCAGCCGCCGCATCTTCAGCAGGCCTCGTGGCAGCCCCGTCCACACCGGCTCCGTCGAAACCGACTCCGTCCGTGCCCCCGCCGACCCCGCGGTCCCTGCCGTCCCCGTCCCCGTTTCCATGCCCCCAGCGTACGTACGACCTCCGACAACCGCGTACGCCCGACAGCGACAGCCGCGTACGCGAGCGAGCGCGTACGAGACACTGTCCGCATGAGTCCCACGACGGAGACCACCACGCAGACCACGCTCGGCATCGGCGGCGCGGCCGAGAGCACCGACATGGTGCTCAACATCGGCCCCCAGCACCCGTCCACGCACGGCGTGCTCCGCCTGCGCCTCGTCCTGGACGGCGAGCGCATCCAGCACGCGGAGCCGGTCATCGGCTATATGCACCGCGGCGCGGAGAAGCTCTTCGAGGCGCGTGACTACCGGCAGATCGTGATGCTGGCCAACCGCCACGACTGGCTGTCGGCGTTCTCGAACGAACTCGGTGTGGTGCTGGCGGTCGAGCGGATGCTCGGCATGGAGGTCCCCGAGCGCGCGGTGTGGACGCGCACCCTGCTCGCCGAGCTGAACCGCGTGCTGAACCACCTGATGTTCCTGGGGTCGTACCCCCTCGAACTGGGCGGCATCACCCCGGTGTTCCACGCGTTCCGCGAGCGCGAGGAGATCCAGAACGTGATGGAGGAGATCTCCGGCGGCCGCATGCACTACATGTTCAACCGCGTGGGCGGCCTCAAGGAGGACCTGCCCGCCGGATGGACCTCCCGCGCGCGGGCGGCCGTCGCGTCGGTCCGATCGCGCATGGACGTGTACGACCGTCTGGTGCTCGGCAACGAGATCTTCCGGGGCCGCACACGCGGCGTCGGTGTGCTCTCGCCCGAGGCGGTGCACGCCTACGGAGTGAGCGGTCCCATCGCCCGCGCCTCCGGGGTCGACTTCGACCTGCGCCGCGACGAGCCCTACCTCGCGTACGCCGAGCTCCAGGACACCCTGAAGGTCGTCACCCGCCAGGAAGGTGACTGCCTGGCCCGCTTCGAGTGCCTCCTGGAGCAGACCCACAACGCCCTCGACCTCGCCGACGCCTGCCTGGACCGGTTCGCCGAACTCCCGCAGGGACCGATCAACCAACGCCTCCCGAAGGTCCTCAAGGCCCCCGAGGGCCACACGTACGCGTGGACCGAGAACCCCCTCGGCATCAACGGCTACTACCTGGTCTCCAAGGGCGAGAAGACCCCGTACCGCCTGAAGCTGCGCTCCGCCTCGTACAACAACATCCAGGCGCTGGCCGAGCTGCTCCCGGGGCAGCTCGTCGCGGACATGGTGGCGATCCTCGGGTCACTCTTCTTCGTGGTCGGCGACATCGACAAGTAGCTCGGTGGTCCGAGGGACGCCGACGGGCTGGAGCAGCCAGCCGAAGTCCCCGAGCCCGCCGGGCGCCGTCAGCTCGGCGGCCTGTCCCGCGCGCGTGAGGGCGCGTACGTAAGCCGCCGGGTCCTGGGAGGCCAGGGTCAGCGGCGGGCGGGCGCCGCTGACCCCGAGCGCGCCGAGCGCCGCCCGCTGGGTGAGCAGCGCGGCCCCTTGCAGCGCGCAGGCGTCCAGCGCCACATGTGCGGTGATGTCACAGCTGCCGTCCGGCACGGGAGCCGTCTCGCGGCCCGCCCTGAAGCCCGTGAGCGTCCCGAAGGGCGGGCGGCTCCGCCGGTCGTGCGCGTAGTCGACGGCGACCGCGAGGCCGCGCGTCAGCGTCGCCACGGCCGCCGCCCACGCCTCGTCCCGGGGACGGCCGATCTCGGCCCGCAGTCCGGGGTCGGCCTCCAGCGGCCACCAGCGCTCCAGCCACGTGGCGTCCGGTCCTTCGACGGGGCCGCCCAATGATTCGGTGCCGTCGTCGCGTACGAGCACGCGACGCGCTGTTCCGTCGGTGGCCACTTCGGCGATGTCCACAGGGACGTTGTCCAGCCACTCGTTGGCGAAGAGCAGGCCCGTCACGGCGGCGGGCGGTGCGGCCCGCCACGTGATGCGCGGGTCGAGGCCCGCAGGGCGCTCGGCGCGCTCCACCGCGTACGCACGCACGCGTGCCGCCACGTCGGCGGGGAGCGCGGCGAGGACGCCCACCGTCAGTTCGCCACGGCCCGCGCCCATGTCCACGAAGGCCAGCTCTTCCGGGTGGTCGAGCACGTCGTCCACACGGCACAGGAGGCGGGCCACCGCGGCCGCGTAGAGGGGCGAGGCGTGCACGGAGGTGCGGAAGTGTCCGGCGGGGCCCTCGGGGCGGCGGTAGAAGCCATCAGGGCCGTACAGGGCGGCCTCCGCCGCCTCGCGCCAGCCGCGCGCCGCGCCGGTCCCGCGCTCATCCTTGTCGTTCGTCACAGCCCGCAGGCTAAGTGGGCCTCCACCTTGGGGAGTACACGCGCTCGATACGGATCGCACCTCCGGTTGACCCCGGGGCGCCGCGGGGCTGCCTACGCTGGGTTACGTGCAGCGCCTCTATGACTTCCTCCGCAGACACCCGACATGGGTCGACGGCTTCTGGGCCTTCGTCCTCCTCGGGATCTCCGGGCTCGGTCTGGTGTCCATGTCCGACGTGAACGGCCACGATCCGACCCTGCTGGCGGTCCCGGCCGTCATCGGGCTCTGCCTGGTGGTCGCGCTGCGGCGGAAGGCGACCGAGCAGATGCTGGTCCTGGCCGCGGTCATCGGCGTCTGCCAGCTCGTCGTCGACGTGGAGACGATGCCGGCCAACTTCGCCATGCTGGTGATCATCTACACCGCGGCGGCCGACGGGGCGAAGTGGGCCTCACGGTTCGCGCTGGTGGGAGGCTTGTGCGCGGCTCCGCTCTCGACGATGCGCTGGCCCGCGGAGAACGTCTCCGTCGTCGGCAGCGTCTTCTTCACGATCTTCCAGATCGTCCCCTTCGCGCTCGCCTGGGTCCTCGGCGACTCCATCCGCACCCGCCGCGCCTATCTGGCCCAGCTGGAGGAGCGCGCCGACCGTCTGGAGAAGGAGCGCGAGGCACAGTCGAAGGTCGCGGTGGCGGCCGAGCGGGCCCGCATCGCGCGGGAGCTGCACGACGTCGTCGCGCACAACGTCTCCGTGATGGTGGTCCAGGCCGACGGCGCCGCGTACGTCCTGGACGCCGCGCCCGACCAGGCCAAGAAGGCCCTGGAGACCATCTCGGGCACCGGCCGCCAGGCCCTCGCCGAGATGCGCCGCCTGCTCGGCGTGCTGCGCACCGGGGAGCCCGAGGAGGGCTCCGAGTACGTCCCGCAGCCCGACGTCGAGCAGCTCGACGAGCTGATCGAACAGGTGCGCACGTCGGGCCTGCCCGTCGACTACAAGGTCGAGGGCACCCCGCGCCCCCTGCCCAGCGGCGTGGAGCTCACCGCGTACCGCATCGTGCAGGAGGCGCTCACGAACACGCGCAAGCACGGCGGCGAGAACGCCGGGGCGAGCGTGCGCCTGGTCTACTTCGACGACGGCCTGGGGCTGCTCGTCGAGGACGACGGCAAGGGCGCCCCGCACGAGCTGTACGAGGACGGCGGCGCCGACGGCCGCGGGCACGGCCTGATCGGCATGCGCGAGCGCGTCGGCATGGTCGGCGGCACCCTGGACGCGGGGCCGCGCCCCGGCGGCGGCTTCCGGATCAGTGCGCTGCTGCCGCTCAAACCGGCACACTGAACTCGATCATGCATGTCCGTCGATGACATCTGTCACCGGCCCCGCTGTTCCGAAGGGACTCCCTTGATGTCGATCCGCGTGATGCTCGTCGACGACCAGGTGCTGCTGCGCACCGGGTTCCGGATGGTGCTCGCCGCGCAGCCGGACATGGAGGTAGTCGCGGAGGCGGGCGACGGCGTGGAGGCCCTGGAGGTGCTGCGCGCCACCAAGGTCGACGTGGTGCTGATGGACGTACGCATGCCGAAACTGGACGGCGTCGAGACGACCCGGCGCATCTGCCAGGACGCGAACCCGCCGAAGGTGCTGATCCTGACCACCTTCGACCTCGACGAGTACGCCTTCTCGGGGCTGAAGGCGGGCGCCTCCGGCTTCATGCTCAAGGACGTGCCCCCGGGGGAGCTGCTCGCCGCGATCCGCGCCGTGCACAGCGGCGACGCGGTGGTCGCGCCGTCCACCACGCGGCGCCTGCTGGACCGCTTCGCGCCGATGCTGCCGAACGCGGGCGGACAGCCGCAGCACAAGGAGCTGGAGCGCCTCACCAGCCGCGAGCGCGAGGTCATGGTGCTCGTCGCGCAGGGCCTGTCGAACGGCGAGATCGCGGCGCGGCTCGTGCTCTCGGAGGCCACCGTGAAGACGCATGTGGGCCGCATCCTGACCAAGCTGAACCTGCGGGACCGGGTGCAGGTCGTGGTCCTCGCGTACGAGACGGGGCTCGTGCGGGCCGGGGGCGGTTCCTAGCCAGGCCGTGCCCGCGGAGTCCCGGCGCACGCCGTCGTGTCCGGCCGGCTAGCGCAGCACCCCCTCGATGAAGTCGCTGCCCAGCCGTGACACCACGCTGATGTCCAGCTGGTGCTGCACATAGCGCCCGCGGCGGCGCGTGGTGATCAGGTCGGCCTTCTTCAGGACGCTCAGGTGCCGGGATATCTCCGGTGCCGTCATGCCGTGCGCGTCGGCCAGCTCGCTGGTGGTGTACGACCCGCGCGCGAGGTGGCGGCACAGGCGCATCCGCACCGGGTGGGCGAGCGCGGACATGCGGCGGGTCAGCTGCTCCACGGTGGGCGGCGCGGTGAGGCCGGGCGCGCTGATCGGGTACGTGATGGAGGCCTGCCAGCCCTTGCGGTGCAGCACCATGACGTGCGGCCAGCCGAGGCTGGTGGGGACGAGCACCAGGCCTCCCGAGCCGGTGGCCGTACGCCCCTCGGTGATCTTGTCGACGGTGATGAGGCTGCCGCTCTCGTCCAGGGACACCGCTCCGGAGGTCGCCTTCAGGGCCTCCGCGAGGCCCTTGCGGCGCAGCAGCTCGGTCTTGTGCCGGGCGTCGGCGGCGAGCTGATGGCTCAGCCGGGCCCAGGTGTCGGCGAAGAACGCCTCGTCGCAGTCCTCCAGGAGCTTGCGCAGCCACGCGCGCACGACCGGCGGGTCGTCCAGGAGCCGCTTGGTGAACAGCACCTGCTGTGGGCCGCGGGCGGCGGCCAGGTCCAGCGCGCGCCGCTGCACGGCGGGGTCGGCCAGGAGATTGCGGTCCGGCTCCGCGTAAGTCGACTGGCAGGTGAACTCCAGGGCGGCGTCCACGAACTGCTCGTCGGTCAGCTTGTCCAGCTGGTCGAGCTCCTCGGCGAGCGTGGCCGCCGGGAGCGTGCTCAGCCCGGCGATGCCGGCGAACGGCGCGAACACGTCCGAGAACGTCGACCGCCACAGGAAGTCGGCCTCGCACATACGGTCCGCCAGGCACGGGTCCAGGCGCGTGGAGACGGCCGTCACCCAGCCCTGGAGTCCCGGATGGTGGCCCGGCTCCGACAGCGCGTGCAGCGCCATGCCTAGCTCGGCCAGGGGCGAGGGAACCACATGGATCCGCTCGCGGGGCAGCCCGCTGATGTCGATGCTCACGCTCATGGCCCCATGGTGCACCGCCCCACCGACAGCGCCGCCGTCGATTGACGAGCGCCGTCAATCGACGCGACGTGGACGGGTCGGCGGGAGCAGTCTGTGGTCATCGCCGGAGCCGCCGAAGCCTCCGGGAATCCTCCCTTTCGACATCCGCGCCGCACGCCGGGTACCCACGACCGTGTGATGCCCGTTAAGTACCATTTATCCCGAGAGGCGATACGTCATGAGCGTCACCCAGCAGTACCTGCTCGACACCTACCGCGCCGCCCAGCACGGCGAGCCGAGGCCGCCCGCGCCCGGCCACCACGACTGGCAGGCCGCCCGCGAGGTCCGCGACTACGGCCGCTTCCGGGCCGTCATGGAGGAACGCCCCGCCCGCGGCAGGCTCCGCGCCGCCCTGGCCCGCCTCGCGCGTGGCGGCCGCCTCAGCGGGGGATCCGTCGCACGAACTCCGCGACCGCTTCCTTGACGTCGTCGGCCGTCCACTCCAGGCCCTCCTCGGTCACGGTGACCTCCGTGACCGAGAGGCCGGGCGGCCCGTCCGCGAACCACCGGCCGAACAGGAAGGTCTTCGCCTCCTCGGCCTGCCCGAGAGCGGCCTCCTCCAGCACATCGGACGCGTACGGCAGCCAGACCTGGAACTGATGGGTGTGCGGCCGCTCCGGATGCACGCGCGACCACGGCACCCCGGCGGCCGTGAACCCCTCGCGCAGCGCCTCGGCCACCACGCGCGCGTGGCCGACGTAATCCGGCAGCCGCGGCAGGACGCGCTTGAGGCCCAGCAGGGCGGAGACAGCGGTCGGGAACTGCTGGAACAGCTGCCCCCCGTACCGGTGGCGCCACACCCGCGCCTCTTCGACGAGCGTGCGCGGCCCGGCCAGCGCGGCGCCGCTCAGCCCTTCGAGGGACTTGTAGAACGACACGTACACGGTGTCCGCGAGGCCCGCGATCTCCGCGAGGGGACGGCCGAAGTGCGGCGTGCACTCCCACAGCCGGGCCCCATCGACGTGTACGACCGCGTCCCGTTCGCGCGCCGCCTCCACGACCGCCTCGAGCTCCTCCCACGTCGGCAGGACGAAACCGGCGTCCCGGAGCGGCAGTTCGAGCATCAGCGTCCCGAAGGGCTCGGGAAAGTCCCGCACCTCGTCGGCCGTGGGCAGCCGCGTCTCGTCCGTCGGGTGCACCGTGCGCAGCCCGCTGACCGTGGGGAAAGCGCCTCCTTCGTGGAGTTCGGGGTGCGCCTTGGGATGCAGCGCCACGGTCGCGTTCCCGGTGCGGCCCGCCCAGCAGCGCAGGGCGATCTGCTGGGCCATCGTGCCGGTCGGGAAGAAGACGGCCGCTTCCTTGCCCAGCAGACGCGCGACCTCCTCCTCCAGCGTGGCGACGACGCCGTCTCCATAGACGTCCGTGGCGTCGCCCTCGTCGACGACCTCGGGAGCGGCCGCCGCGAGCGCCGAGAAGCGTGCGGTGAGCGGGATGTGGAGGGGCGAGCGGTGCAGGGTGCGGGCGGCGCCATGGGCCGCCGCCGAGCGCCGGGCGCGGATGTCCTGTTCCGTGTCGTTCGCAGTCATCCTCCGAGGATGACCCGCCCGCCGCCGCCGGTCATATGAATAACCACAGCCTGTGGACAGCGGAAGACGCGGCACCGGGCAATCGCGTTAGCATGACGAGAAATCGTCCGGTACCCCGAGCGGACTGGAACGGAAGGCGTCATCGCGTGAACGCATCGCATCAGCCGGACCCGCGGGAGCGCCCCGCGAGGCTCACGGTGGGAGTCGTGGGAGCGGGCCGCGTCGGCCCCGCGCTCGCCGCGTCGCTGCAGCTCGCCGGGCACCGCCCGGTGGCCGCCTCCGGAGTGTCCGACGCCTCCGTGCGCCGGGCCGCCGCCATGCTGCCCGACGTGCCCCTCGTCCCTCCCGCCGAGGTTCTCGAACGCGCCGACCTGGTGCTCCTGACCGTGCCCGACGACGCCCTGCCGGGCCTCGTCGAAGGCCTCGCGGAGACGGGCGCGGTGCGTCCGGGCCAGCTCCTCGTGCACACCTCCGGGCGGTACGGCACCCGTGTCCTGGAACCCGCGCTGCGGGCCGGCGCCCTGCCGCTCGCGCTGCACCCGGCCATGACGTTCACCGGCACCCCTGTCGACGTACAGCGCCTGGCCGGCTGCTCCTTCGGCGTGACCGCCCCCGAGGAGCTGCGGCTCGCCGCGGAGGCGCTGGTCATCGAGATGGGCGGCGAACCCGAGTGGATCGCCGAGGAGAACCGCCCGCTGTACCACGCGGCGCTCGCCCTCGGCGCGAACCACCTCGTCACGCTGGTGGCCGAATCCATGGAGCTGCTGCGCGGCGCGGGCGTGGAGGCCCCCGACCGGATGCTCGGCCCGCTGCTCGGCGCCGCCCTCGACAACGCGCTCCGGTCGGGCGACGCCGCCCTCACCGGCCCCGTCGCGCGCGGCGACGCGGGCACGGTCGCCGCGCACGTCGCGGAGTTGCGCAAGCACGCCCCGCAGACCGTCGCCGGCTACCTCGCGATGGCCCGCGCCACCGCCGACCGCGCCCTCGCCCACGGGCTGCTCAAGCCGGAGCTCGCCGAAGACCTCCTCGGTGTCCTGGCCAACGGCACGGGCGGGACCAACGGCGCGAGCGGAACCGAAGGGGGAAACCGATGACCACCACCCTCCTGCACACCGCCGAAGCCCTGCGCACACGCGCGCGTGAAGGCCGCCGAGCCGTCGTCATGACCATGGGCGCCCTGCACGACGGGCACGCCTCGCTGATCCGTGCCGCCCGCCGCGTCGCGGGCCCCGAAGGCGAGGTGGTCGTCACGGTCTTCGTGAACCCCCTGCAGTTCGGGGCGGGCGAGGACCTGGACCGATACCCCCGCACACTCGACGCCGACATGAAGATCGCCGAGCAGGCCGGCGCGGACACCGTGTTCGCACCCGGCGTGGACGAGGTCTATCCCGGCGGCGAGCCCCAGGTCCGGGTGAGCGCCGGCCCCATGGGCACCGTCCTCGAGGGGGCCACGCGCCCCGGGCACTTCGACGGCATGCTCACCGTCGTCGCCAAGCTGCTGCACCTCACCCGGCCCGACGTGGCGCTGTTCGGGCAGAAGGACGCCCAGCAGCTCGCCCTGATCCGCCGCATGACACGCGACCTGAACTTCGACGTGGAGATCGTCGGCGTCCCCACCGTGCGCGAGGACGACGGCCTGGCCCTCTCCAGCCGCAACCGCTACCTCTCGCCCGAAGAGCGGCGCACCGCCCTCTGCCTCTCCCAGGCCCTCTTCGCGGGCCGCGACCGGCATGCCGCGCAGGAGGCGCTGCGCGCGCGTGCCGCCAGCGCACCCGCCACGCTCGCGCGTGCCGACGCCCTCAACGCGATCGGCGAGTCCCGCGCGGCGGCCGACGTCCACGCCGTGGCCCAGTCCGCGGCGCCCTCGGCACCCGGCGGCCCCGCCGCCGCCGTCGTCGCGGCGGCCCGGCAGGTCCTCGACGAGGCCGCGCGCCTGCGTCCCCCGCTGGAGCTGGACTACGTGACGCTGGTGGACCCGGCCGACTTCACCGAGGTGCGCCCCGGCCACACCGGAGACGCCGTCCTCGCCGTGGCCGCCAAGGTCGGCTCGACACGGCTGATCGACAACATCCCGCTGACTTTCGGAGCCGCCGTATGAGTGCCACCGGAATACGGCTGCACGCCCCCGCCCCCGGCTGGTCGCTGGACGCCGACATCGTGGTCGTCGGCTCCGGAGTGGCAGGCCTGACCACGGCACTGCGCTGCTCGTCCGCCGGCCTGAAGACGGTCGTGGTGACCAAGGCCCGCCTGGACGACGGCTCCACACGCTGGGCTCAGGGCGGCATCGCCGCGGCGCTCGGCGAGGGCGACACCCCCGAACAGCACCAGGACGACACGCTCGTGGCGGGCGCCGGCCTGTGCGACGAGGGGGCCGTGCGCACCCTCGTCACCGAGGGCCCCGACGCCGTGCGCCGCCTCATCGAGACCGGCGCCCACTTCGACACCGGGCCCGAAGGCGCCATCGAGCTGGCCCGCGAGGGCGGCCACCACCGCCGCCGCATCGCGCACGCGGGCGGCGACGCGACCGGCGCGGAGATCTCCCGCGCCCTCGTCGAGGCGGTCCGCGCGCGCGGCATACCGACCGTCGAGAACGCCCTGGTCCTCGACCTCCTGACGGACGCCGACGGCCGCACCGCCGGTGTCTCCCTGCACGTCATGGGGGAGGGCCAGCACGACGGCGTGGGCGCCGTCCACGCACCCGCGGTGGTCCTCGCCACCGGCGGCATGGGCCAGGTCTTCTCGGCGACCACCAACCCGTCCGTGTCCACGGGCGACGGCGTCGCGCTCGCCCTGCGCGCGGGCGCCGAGGTCTCCGACCTCGAATTCGTGCAGTTCCACCCCACCGTGCTCTTCCTCGGCGCGGACGCCGAGGGCCAGCAGCCGCTGGTCTCCGAGGCGGTGCGCGGCGAGGGCGCGCACCTCGTGGACGCCGACGGCGTGCGCTTCATGGCCGGACAGCACGAACTGGCCGAGCTCGCGCCCCGCGACATCGTCGCCAAGGGCATCACGCGCCGCATGCAGGAGCGCGGCACCGAGCACATGTACCTCGACGCCAGGCACTTCGGCGCCGACATGTGGGAGCACCGCTTCCCGACGATCCTCGCCGCCTGCCGCGCCCACGGCATCGACCCGGTCACCGAGCCCATCCCCGTCGCGCCGGCCGCGCACTACGCCTCCGGGGGCGTCCGCACGGACCTGCACGGCCGCACCACCGTCCCGGGCCTGTACGCCTGCGGCGAGGTCGCCTGCACCGGCGTGCACGGCGCCAACCGCCTCGCCTCCAACTCGCTCCTCGAAGGCCTCGTCTACGCCGAGCGCATCGCCGCCGACATCGTGGCACGGCACGCGGAGAACGCCCTCCACGCGCGCGTGCCGCAGCCCGCCGCGCAGCCGGAGACACCGACCCACCCCCTGCTGCCCCCCGAGGCCCGCTACGCCATCCAGCGCATCATGACCGAGGGCGCCGGAGTGCTCCGCTCCGCCGAGTCCCTCACGGAAGCGGCGGCCCGCCTGGCCCGCATCCACGCCGAGGCGGCGGGCGCGCTCGCCGAGGACGGCAAGACTGCCGAGCCCGGCGTCGACACCTGGGAGACCACTAACCTCCTGTGCGTCGCCCGCGTCCTGGTGGCCGCCGCACAGCGCCGCGAGGAGACCCGCGGCTGCCACTGGCGCGAGGACCACGCGGACCGCGACGACGCGGCCTGGCGGCGCCACATCGTCGTACGCCTGAATCCGGACAGGACCCTGGCGGCACACACGACACAGACCCCAGACTTCCCACCGACCCGTCCCAGCCCCCAGGAGCAGTGACCGTGAGCACCCCCGACGACCTCCCCCTCGCCGCCCCCGCAGCCGCAGGCGGTGGCTGCGGTGACGCCTGCGGCTGCGGTGGGGACGACGCGTTCGACCCCCTGGAGTGCGGTCTCGACCCCGCGCTCGCGCGCCTCCTGACCGAGGCGGGCCTCGACCCCCTCCAGATCGAGGACATCGCCCACATGGCCATCGAGGAGGACCTGGCGGGCGGCGTGGACGTCACCACGGTCGCCACCATCCCCGAGGACGCCGTCGCCACCGCCGACTTCACCGCCCGCGAGGCGGGCACGGTCGCGGGGCTTCGCGTGGCCGAAGCCGTCGTCTCCGTGGTGTGCGAGGAGGAGTTCGAGGTCGAGCGGCACGTCGAGGACGGCGACCGCGTCGAGGCGGGCGACACGCTGCTGAGCGTCACCACCCGCACCCGCGACCTGCTCACCGCCGAGCGCAGCGCCCTGAACATCCTGTGCCGCCTCTCCGGCATCGCGACCGCCACGCGCGCGTGGGCGGACGTTCTCGACGGTACGAAGGCCAAGGTCCGCGACACCCGCAAGACGACGCCCGGGTACCGCGCCCTGGAGAAGTACGCGGTGCGCATGGGCGGCGGCGTGAACCACCGCATGTCGCTCTCCGACGCGGCCCTGGTCAAGGACAACCACGTGGTCGCCGCGGGAGGCGTGGCGCAGGCGTTCAAGGCCGTACGCGAGCAGTTCCCGGACGTACCGATCGAGGTCGAGGTCGACACGCTCCACCAGCTGCGCGAGGTCGTGGACGCGGGCGCCGACCTGATCCTCCTGGACAACTTCACGCCCGGCGAGACCGAGGAGGCCGTCACCCTCGTGGCCGGCCGCGCGTTCCTGGAATCCTCGGGCCGCCTCACCCTGGAGAACGCCCGCGCGTACGCCGTGACAGGCGTCGACTACCTCGCGGTCGGCGCCCTGACCCACTCCTCCCCGATCCTGGACATCGGCCTCGACCTGCGGGAAGCGGTGCGGGACTGATGCTGCTGACGATCGACGTAGGAAACACCCACACGGTCCTCGGCCTCTTCGACGGCGAGGACATCGTCGAGCACTGGCGCATCTCCACGGACGCCCGCCGCACGGCGGACGAGCTGGCCGTGCTGCTCAACGGACTGATGGGAATGCATCCCCTCCTCGGCGAGGAGCTGGGCGACGGCATCGACGGCATCGCCATCTGCTCGACGGTCCCCTCGGTCCTGCACGAGCTGCGCGAGGTCACGCGCCGCTACTACGGAGACGTCCCCGCCGTCCTGGTCGAGCCCGGCATCAAGACCGGCGTCCCGATCCTCATGGACAACCCCAAGGAGGTCGGCGCCGACCGCATCATCAACGCGGTCGCGGCGGTCGAGCTCTACGGAGGGCCCGCGATCGTCGTCGACTTCGGCACCGCCACGACCTTCGACGCGGTCTCCGCGCGCGGGGAGTACGCGGGTGGCGTCATCGCCCCTGGCATCGAGATCTCCGTGGAGGCCCTCGGCGTACGGGGCGCCCAGCTGCGCAAGATCGAGCTGGCACGCCCGCGGAGTGTCATCGGCAAGAACACCGTCGAGGCGATGCAGGCGGGCATCCTGTACGGCTTCGCGGGGCAGGTCGACGGCGTCGTGAACCGGATGGCGCGTGAGCTGGTGGGCGCGGGCGGGGACCCCGACGACGTGACGGTGATCGCGACGGGTGGGCTCGCGCCGATGGTCCTCGGCGAGGCGTCGGTCATCGACGAGCATGAGCCGTGGCTCACGCTGATCGGGCTCCGCCTGGTGTACGAGCGGAACATCTCCCGGGCCTGAGGTGACTGGCCCTGGGTGCAGGGGGAGTGTGGGGGCGAGTGGTTCCTACGTTGCCGCCTCCATCGCGGCGAGACGGGCGGGTGGGTGAGAGACATCCGCCGCGAAGCGGCGGGCCAGGCCACCGGCCAAGCCGAAACGCCCCGCGGCCGCCGGCGCACCCGAGGGAAGACAAGGCGCCCCCGCCAGAAGACGCGCCCGCACACACTGGCGTTAAGCCGATTTTGTCCGTTTGGCGCGTATCGTCAGCCCATGCCCACGCCATACGGATCCCGCGGCGGCATGGCCTTCAGTGCGGAGGAGCTGCGTGTGCTCCGCCGCGCTCTGGCGCTTGCCCTGCACCCCAGCCCCGCCCGTGACGAGGACGTCCAGGACTGTCTCCGCCTCGCCGAATCGGTGGACGAGGCCGCACGGGAAGGCGCCAGGCTCCGCGCCTTCCTGATGGCCGACCTCGCCCGCTACCGGGCCGCCCTGCCCGGCACCGCCTCCGGTTACCTCGCCCTCCTCGACGACGTACTCGGCACCGGGTACCAGCCAGGCCCGGACGACCTCGCCGCCCTGCGCGCCCTGCGCGGCAACCCTGTCGCGGCAGGACTGCTCGACCGCTGCCGCGTCCTCGCCGAGCGCGACGTACGAGCCCGTCTCGCCGGCCGCGCCATCCCGGCACCGGCCCGCCGCCCGGCCCACCCGGTCCCCCCGCCCCGCCCGGTCCGCCCCAACGTTCCCGCCTCACGCACCCGCCTGCTCGCCCTGCCGGGCGGGCTCGGCGCCGCCGAACAGGAACCGCCGCGCCCGGTCCCCACCCCGGCCGAGGTCTTCCCTCCCAAACGCCGCCCCACGCCCCCCACGCCCCCCACACCGCCGACACCCGCGGGCCCGCCGCATCAGCTCGTCGCGGGCTAGCTACTCTGGGGGGCATGGACTACGTTTCCGCGCTCGTGCCCCCCGTAGTGATGGCCGTGTTCTTCGGCGGTCTCATCGTGACGATCGTGAAGACCCAGGGCGGTGCCAACAAGGCCAAGGAGGACGCGGCCGTGGATGCCGCGATCAGCCGCGCCGAAGCGGTCCGCCAGAGCCCCGAGACCGGCGGCGCCTGAGCCCCGACGCAGGTCAGCGGCTGTATTCATCGGCTGTACCTGCCCGCGAAGCACCCGCGCGCAGCAGGGCGTACGACTCACGGACCCGTCGAGTCGTACGCCCTTTTTGCTGTGCAACGTCCGTAATGTCGCGTAATTAGTGACGTCTCCCACTATTGTTCAGCTGTGCCTCGTCCATTGGGAGAACTCGAAGACTCCGTCATGACACGGGTGTGGAAGTGGAACCGCCCCGTGACCGTTCGAGAAGTCCTGGAAGACCTTCAGCAGGAACGGTCCATCGCGTACACGACCGTGATGACCGTTTTGGACAATCTCCATCAGAAGGGCTGGGTGCGTCGCGAAGCGGAAGGGCGCGCCTATCGATATGAGGCGGTCTCCACTCGTGCCGCCTACGCTGCCGCACTGATGAACGAAGCCTGGTCGCGGAGCGACAACCCCGCCGCCGCTCTCGTCGCCTTCTTCGGCATGATGTCGGCGGAACAGCGCGAAGCCCTGAGCGACGCCATGCGTATCGTCCAAGGCCCGGAGAACCCCGGCTCCGCGGAGCGCGGCGCAGAGCGATAGCGTCCGCTCATGGCAGCAGAGGTCCCCGAACTCAGCGAACTCAGCGCAAAAGCGGTCTCCGTCCGCAGGGCGCGAACCTCCGATGTACCGGCCGTGCGCCGGCTCCTCGACTCGTACGTCCGCGAGCGCATCCTCCTGGACAAAGCGACGGTGACGCTTTACGAGGACATCCAGGAGTTCTGGGTGGCGGAACGGGACGACAACGCCGAGTTGGTGGGCTGCGGGGCCCTGCACGTGATGTGGGAAGACCTCGCGGAAGTCCGCACCCTCGCGGTGAATCCGGAGGTCAAGGGGGCCGGCGTGGGGCATCAGCTGCTCGGGAAGTTGCTGCAGACCGCCGGGTGGCTCGGTGTGCGCAAGGTTTTCTGTCTCACCTTCGAAGTCCACTTCTTCGCGAAGCACGGCTTCGTGGAGATCGGCGAGACTCCGGTCGACGGAGATGTCTACAGCGAGCTGCTGCGTTCCTATGACGAGGGCGTCGCGGAGTTCCTCGGCCTCGAACGAGTGAAACCGAACACCTTGGGCAACAGCCGGATGCTTCTGCATCTGTGATCGCCTCTGTGGTATTCCGGGCCGCCCACCCGCCCCGGTGGCCTATGTCCGAAACGCGCACGTTTCCAGGCTTCTCGGGGCCCCGGGTCTCTCCCAGGGGTTTGTGTTTTTCCCGCAAAAGCGGTTTGCTTTCCGACGTACTGCAGTACTGCATATAACAGGGGCCGGTGAATCGGCGGCGTACGCCGTGCGGGCCGGCCTCCAAGTTATCGATGAAAGGAAATCCAGTGGCACAGAAGGTTCAGGTCCTTCTTGTCGATGACCTCGACGGTGGCGAGGCGGACGAGACCGTGACGTTTGCGTTGGACGGCAAGTCCTACGAGATCGACCTCACCACGGCCAACGCGGACAAGCTCCGTGGCGCCCTGGAGGACTTCGTCAAGGCCGGTCGGCGTACCGGCGGCCGTGGTTCGAGCGGCCGCGGCAAGGCGCGCTCGGCGGCGGCGAGCGGTGGTCAGGACACCGCCGCGATCCGCGCCTGGGCGAAGGAGAACGGCTTCGAGGTCAACGACCGCGGCCGTGTCCCCGCGTCGATCCGTGAGGCCTACGAGAAGGCCAACGGCTGACGGCTGCGACGGCGCAGCCGGACCCGGTGGCAGTGAGTCGCCGCCGTGTCCACCAGCCGTACGAGATCGGAGCCCACGGCGGGGTCGCTGTGGTGCGCGGTCCCGCCTCCCCCCACGGAGGGCAGGGACACCAGCGCCGGCAGCGTCGGCTCCACCTCGCACCCGGGCTCCGGGGGGCGCAGCCAGACGGCGGCCACCCGGGAGCCGGACCACCCCGGAGGCGTGGGGGCGTCGATCCGCCCGCCCACCCCGACGGCGGTGAGACCGAGGGGGATGTCCCCCCACTCCAGCCAGTCGAGCAACCCCGGCAGCTCATCCGCGCTACCCGCGCTCACCAGCAGCCGCATCGTTTCCCCGCGCAGCGCCACCGGCGCCTTCGGTCCCAGGTGGCGCAGTGCCGCGAAGCCCGCCTCCGCGGGTAGTTCGAGGACGTCGAAGCGCAGCCCCGTCACCAGGCGCACCGGACCGGGCTCGGGTGCGGTCGCCCAGCCGAGCTCGTTCTCGTACCACTGCCGCACCGGGTCGCTCTGCTCGACCGGCGTGCGGGGCTGAGGAACTGTGGGAGCCATGTCCCAGCAACAGCTGGAAGGCCGCCGGAGTTACGCAGAGTCGCGGCACGTGTGCGTACGGTGTGCGGCGAGGGGGCGTAGGGAAGCGTTCGGCGGCGCAAGGGTGTTCGCCCGTAGCGGAGGGAACCGGCGTGCGCCGCATGGAGTGTCAGTCCTTACGGGTAAGACATCCCTAGTGGGGAGGGGCGACACGCGGTTTCCGGCGTCTCACGTTCGCCATCGGCGTACTGATGGTGGGGGTAACTGCCTGGCCTGCGGGAACATCGTCTCGCACCATCGGGTTGGAGCAATTGTCGGCGTTCTCGGTCTGGAGATCCCCAGAGATGGGGCCGGGTGTCGGCAGTTGGAATGAGCGGTCCCCGCTTGCGGGACTAAGCTGCGGAAGGACAGGGAGGGGACCGACCCCTTACTGCCTGACCGCTCTGAGGAGCGATTAACGATGTTCGAGAGGTTCACCGACCGCGCGCGGCGGGTTGTCGTCCTGGCTCAGGAAGAAGCCCGGATGCTCAACCACAACTACATCGGCACCGAGCACATCCTCCTGGGCTTGATCCATGAGGGCGAGGGTGTCGCCGCTAAGGCCCTGGAGAGCCTCGGGATTTCGCTCGAGGCGGTCCGCCAGCAGGTGGAGGAGATCATCGGGCAGGGCCAGCAGGCTCCGTCCGGGCACATCCCCTTCACCCCCCGTGCCAAGAAGGTCCTGGAGCTGTCGCTCCGCGAGGCCCTTCAGCTGGGCCACAACTACATCGGCACGGAGCACATCCTGCTCGGCCTGATCCGCGAGGGCGAGGGCGTCGCCGCCCAGGTCCTGGTCAAGCTGGGCGCCGATCTCAACCGGGTGCGGCAGCAGGTCATCCAGCTGCTCTCCGGTTACCAGGGCAAGGAGACCGCCACCGCCGGCGGTCCTGCCGAGGGCACGCCCTCCACGTCCCTGGTGCTCGACCAGTTCGGCCGGAATCTGACGCAGGCGGCTCGCGAGTCCAAGCTCGACCCGGTCATCGGGCGCGAGAAGGAGATCGAGCGGGTCATGCAGGTGCTGTCCCGCCGCACGAAGAACAACCCGGTCCTGATCGGTGAGCCCGGTGTCGGCAAGACCGCCGTCGTCGAGGGCCTCGCGCAGGCCATCGTCAAGGGCGAGGTGCCCGAGACCCTCAAGGACAAGCACCTCTACACCCTCGACCTCGGTGCGCTGGTCGCCGGTTCCCGCTACCGCGGTGACTTCGAGGAGCGCCTGAAGAAGGTGCTCAAGGAGATCCGCACCCGCGGCGACATCATCCTGTTCATCGACGAGCTGCACACGCTGGTCGGTGCGGGTGCCGCCGAGGGCGCCATCGACGCCGCGAGCATCCTCAAGCCGATGCTGGCCCGCGGTGAGCTGCAGACCATCGGTGCCACGACGCTCGACGAGTACCGCAAGCACCTGGAGAAGGACGCGGCCCTCGAGCGCCGCTTCCAGCCCATCCAGGTCGCGGAGCCGTCGCTGCCGCACACCATCGAGATCCTCAAGGGCCTGCGCGACCGGTACGAGGCGCACCACCGTGTCTCGATCACCGACGAGGCGCTGGTCCAGGCCGCCACCCTGGCCGACCGGTACATCTCGGACCGCTTCCTGCCGGACAAGGCGATCGACCTGATCGACGAGGCCGGTTCCCGGATGCGCATCCGCCGGATGACCGCGCCGCCGGACCTCCGCGAGTTCGACGAGAAGATCGCCGGTGTCCGCCGGGACAAGGAGTCCGCGATCGACTCGCAGGACTTCGAGAAGGCCGCCTCCCTGCGCGACAAGGAGAAGCAGCTCCTGGCCGCCAAGGCCAAGCGGGAGAAGGAGTGGAAGGCCGGCGACATGGACGTCGTCGCCGAGGTCGACGGCGAGCTGATCGCCGAGGTCCTCGCGACCGCCACCGGCATCCCGGTCTTCAAGCTGACCGAGGAGGAGTCGAGCCGCCTGCTGCGCATGGAGGACGAGCTCCACAAGCGCGTGATCGGCCAGAAGGACGCCGTCAAGGCGCTCTCGAAGGCGATCCGGCGTACGCGTGCGGGTCTGAAGGACCCGAAGCGTCCCGGTGGTTCGTTCATCTTCGCCGGTCCGTCCGGTGTCGGTAAGACCGAGCTGTCCAAGGCGCTCGCCGAATTCCTCTTCGGTGACGAGGACGCGCTGATCTCCCTCGACATGTCGGAGTTCAGCGAGAAGCACACGGTCTCGCGTCTCTTCGGTTCGCCCCCCGGTTACGTGGGTTACGAAGAGGGCGGTCAGCTGACCGAGAAGGTCCGCCGCAAGCCGTTCTCCGTCGTCCTTTTCGACGAGGTCGAGAAGGCCCACCCGGACATCTTCAACTCGCTCCTGCAGATCCTGGAGGACGGTCGTCTGACCGACTCCCAGGGCCGTGTCGTGGACTTCAAGAACACGGTCATCATCATGACGACCAACCTTGGAACCCGTGACATCTCGAAGGGCTTCAACCTCGGCTTCGCGGCCCAGGGCGACACGAAGTCCAACTACGAGCGGATGAAGAACAAGGTCAGCGACGAGCTGAAGCAGCACTTCCGCCCGGAGTTCCTGAACCGCGTGGACGACGTGGTCGTCTTCCCGCAGCTCAGCCGGGGTGACATCCTCCAGATCGTCGACCTGATGATCACCAAGGTGGACGAGCGTCTCAAGGACCGGGACATGGGCCTCGAGCTTTCCCAGTCCGCGAAGGAACTGCTCGCGAAGAAGGGTTACGACCCGGTGCTCGGCGCGCGTCCGCTGCGGCGCACGATCCAGCGCGAGGTCGAGGACACCCTCTCCGAGAAGATCCTCTTCGGCGAGCTGCGTCCCGGCCACATCGTGGTCGTCGACACGGAGGGCGAGGGCGAGACCGCCACGTTCACCTTCCGCGGCGAGGAGAAGGCGGCGCTGCCCGACGTGCCGCCGATCGAGTCGGCCGCCGGTGGCGGCGCGGGCCCGAACCTGAGCAAGGAGGCGTAGCCTCCGGGCACGTCTGCCTCAGGGCACGCTTGAAGGGGCTGCCCCGGACCGTTCCGTACGGTTCCGGGGCAGCCCCTTTTCCGTATGCCGGGGGCGCTCAGAGTGTGGGCGGGCCGTAGGTCCGGACGTCGATGTGCGCGGGCAGGGAGGAGACGTCCGGCAGCCGCCTTGCCCCGGTCGTTCCCGTGCCGGTGGGGGCCTCCACGTAGAGGCGCTGGAGCCCCGGCATGAGGGTGGCCAGACGGGCCATCGCGGCGTCACCGTGGCCGTCGAGGGAGAGGTGGAAGTCCGTGAGGCCGGGCAGGCGCAGCTCCCCGGGCGTGTGCCGGAGGCTGTGGGAGCCGCACTGCAGCCGGGTGAGCCGGGGCAGGCGCGCGAGCGTCTCCCAGTCCTCGGCCGTGTCCGGGCCATCGCCCCGGAAGGCCACGTGCTCCAGCAGTGGCCAGCTGGGCAGCAGTTCCAGGTCCCGTACAGAGGAGCGGGATCCCGCGAGAACGAGGAAACGCAGTGGGGCCTCGGTGGGGATCAGCGTCAGGCTCCAGGGCTCGCCGACCTCGGAGACGCTGTAGAGACTCAGCCCGTCCAGGCTGTGCAGCGCGGCCAGTCCCTCGGCTGTGAGGTGGGCCGGGGAGTAGGACAACAGCAGAAAGGTGGGCTCGCAGGCGGCCAGGAAGCGGGAAGCGACACCGGGGGAGACACCGACCCTGATGTCGAGCCGCTTCGGGTACAGCCCCAGCCGCTCCAGCTCCACGATCTGTTCGTCGTTGCGGAGGGTGAAGTTGACACCGGTCTCGTCGAGGTGGGCGATGACCTGTTCCGCGTACGCGCGGCAGTCGTAGCGGTGCCAGCCCCACAGCAACTGGCTGCGGACCATGAGGCCGGGGTGCCGCGCGAAGCGGGCCTGGAACGGGATCGCCGCCTCGGACCGTACGTGGGTCGCGGTGATCGTCACCAAGCGGGCCTCTTCGTCGCTCAGGCCGTCCGGGCCCGGCAAGAGGTCGAGCACCATGGGGCCGACCTTCGCGAGCGCGCGGGCGTCCTCGGTGTCGCGCGGCGGGATGAGCCCGGCCGTCCGGCGCCGCACCTCCTCCCGTACCTCGGGGGTCAGTTCCGCCGCGTGTTCCAGGCAGGCCGCGGCGAGGAGGTGGATCCGCTTCCGGGAGCGTTCGTCAGGGTGGCCGTCTCCGTAGGCCAGCAACTCGCGCAGCAGCTCGGCGCGTTCGCGGGGGCGGGCCTGGGCCACCGCCATGCGGATGACGTCCTCCCACTGGTCGTCCGCCGCGTGCCGGGCGAGGACGCCGAAGTCGCCCTCGTCGACCGCCGCGCGAGCGCCGAGGAAGTCCTGGAAGGTGCGGTGGACGAAGTCGACGGTGTCCGGGCCCGGCTCGCGCAGGAGGCCGCTGCGGTGCAGGAAATGGGTGTAGACGGCCGTCGCGTCGCCGAGCGCGGCCAGCTCGGGCACGGCCGGCAGCGCGTCCGCGATGATCGACTCCGCGCGTGAACGGTCAAGGACCGTGCGGCCGTTGCGGATCAGCCAGTACGCGAGGCGTTGCAGCAGCTGGAGCTGCGGTTCCTCGCGCAGTTCCGGTACGGACATATGGCGTTCGCGGTCCCTGCGGACCAGGAGCATGGCGAGGGCGGCGATGTAGAGGTCCTTGCGGCCCAGCGGCAGGAAGCCCCGGCGGTCCCGGTGCAGGGCGCAGATCAGGCCGCACATCAGCGGGTTGGTGGCCAGGCGGCCCAGGTCCGGTTTCGACCTCACCGCCGCCAGGAGCTGACTCTCGTACGAGGTGAGGGCGGCGTCCTCGTCGGCCGCGCCCGTGGCCGCCGCCGCGTGCCAGCGCTCGATGAACGCGGTCACCTCCTTCTCGCCCATCGAGGAGAGCGTCAGCTCCGCGAAGCCCTCCCCGGCCAGCCAGTCGGCGCGTACCGCCGAGGGGCGCGAGGTCACCAGCCAGCGGTTGCCGGGGTAGGTGTCGATGAGGTCCATGAGCCACGCGCGCGTGACGGCGCGTTCGGCGTCCGGGATCTCGTCGATGCCGTCGACCAGGATCAGGGCGCGGCCCGCCGACAGGACGCGCGCCTCCCAGCCGGCGGGCTGTGTGCCGGTGAGCGGGCAGCCGACGGCGGCGAGGAAGCCGGCGGGGGCGGGCAGCCGCTCGCCGTGGCGGGTGAGGGCGCGCAGGGGCAGGACGTAGGGGACGCGGTCGTGGAGGTACGCCATGGGGCCGTCGCCGGGCTCCTGGCGGGAGGCGCTGACCGCGAGCCACTGCACGAGCGTCGTCTTGCCGGAGCCGGCCTCGCCGCGCAGCAGGACGCGGTCGTGGGCGGCGAGGATCTGGTCGGCGGGGAGCGGGGGCGCGTGCTCGATCAGGTCGTCCGCCTCCATCTCTTCCGCGTGGTACTCCGCGCCCGCCGGACAGCGGGCCGTCATCACGCGCTCTGGGGCCGCAGCCTCCAGCGACATGTACGCGGCGTCCAGCGGCCACTTGCCCGGGGAGCCGGTCAGGTCGATCCCGAAGATCGTCAGCTTCCCGTGCTTCTTCGCCACGTACGCGAGGTAGCGCTCCTCGAAGGCCGCGTCCTGTGCCCCGGGGAGCGGACTGCGGGCGATCAGCTCGTCGACCTTGGCGATCAGCTCGTCCTGGGCACGGCTCTGCGCGACCAGCGTCGCCGCCACGAAGGTGGAGCGCTGGGTGAAGAAGTGCAGGATGTGCAGGCAGGCCCATTCGGTGACCGCGTCGAGGTAGAGAGAGGCGTCGGCGGAGAGCCAGGCGGTGGCGGCCGCTGCTCTGTGGAGGAGCAAGCGGGCCAGTTTCCGGTGGCCGAGGCGGACCGCCTGCACGTCGTCCATGTCGAGGTCGCCGAGGGCGAGGAGCACGCAGGACAGGGCTTCGGTGACCGCGCCGCCCTCGTCCGGCGGGAAGGGGCGCTCACCGGGCGAGGCCAGGGAGCGCGCCACCAGCCGCTCGGCGAGGCGGCGTACGTCGGCCTCGGTCAGGACCCGCTTCTCGCCCCGGAAGGAGACGAGCCCGGACACCCGCACGGGCCGCTCCACCAGGCCGGCCCCCGGCCCCTCCCGTACGAACAGTTTCTTGATCAGCGGGGCTATGACGCTCGATGCGAGGCGGGTGCCCATGACCGCGGGATCCATGGGCGTGAGCGTAGTGGGCGTCACATCGGCGGTGGGGTGGATCTTCGGGTCCGGTGACATGGCGCACAGGGGTTTTGCCCGGTACTAGGCGGAATAGTGGACGGGGGTGGAGGGCGGTCCGGGACCTTCGGCCCGCAACCTCCGGGACCTTTGCCGCGTCGGGCGGTCCGGAGCGGGGGCCCGGCGGGAACCGGGGGCGCCGGGCGGTCCAACGTGCGGTTAAACCCTCGGGGCGGGAAGAGTCCCACCGAAATGGTGCAGGGCAATTGTCCGGATTTGGTGGTGTCAAGGGGGTGAAATCATGACGCCCCGCTACGGCTTTCGGTAGTAGATGGGGGGTTTGGCAGGGATCGGAGCGCGGGTTACCAAGGGATGACCGACCCGGCGAAGCGTGCACTGCGGGACTTCTCCCGCTCACGGCCCGCCGGGTCTCCTCACGCCCCCCTCGGTTTCAGTCGTCAAACTGCGAAGGACGTCCCATGTCGAAGCGCACCAAGTCCCACCATCCCCGCCCGTCCATGTTCCGTATGCGTGTGGCCGTCGTCGCCGCGGGCCTCGGGGCGTCGGCGGTTCTCGGGGCCGGGGTCTCGGTCGCCGCGGACAGCGCCAAGAGCGGCGGTGCCCTGCCCGGCATCGCCGTGAACTCCGTTCAGGCCCAGGCCGCCGCCCAGGCCAAGGCCGCCGAGAAGGCGCAGCAGGACGCCGCCAAGAAGGCCGCCGGCATCAAGAAGGCCGCTGCCGCGAAGGCCGCATCCTGGGTCCACCCGGTCGAGCGCTACACGCTCTCCGCGACCTTCGGTCTCGGCGGCAGCATGTGGTCCCACAAGCACTCCGGCCAGGACTTCGCCGTCCCGGTCGGCACCCCGGTCGCCGCCGTGCACGGCGGTACGGTCGTCAAGGCCGGCCCCAACGGCGCCGGTGACGGGCCCGCCTACGGCAACGCCGTGGTGATCAAGCACAGCGACGGCACGTACTCGCAGTACGCGCACCTCTCGCAGGTCGACGTCCGCGTGGGGCAGGCCGTCACCACCGGTCAGCGCGTCGCCCTCTCCGGCAACACCGGCAACTCCAGCGGTCCGCACCTGCACTTCGAGATCCGTACGACCCCGAACTACGGCTCGGCCGTCGACCCCGTCGCCTTCCTGCGCACGGTGGGCGTCACGGTCTGACCCAGGCGAGGGGCGCCGGGCTCAGTCGCCCGAGTGTGCCTGCGTGACCAGATCGATGGCGACTTCGAGGATGGCCTTCCGCTTCTCCTCGGGGTCGCCTTCGACGTCCTTCAGCACGAACATCCCGCCGTGCATCGTGAACAGCGCGCTGAAGCACCGCACCTGGTCGGTCATCGGCGCGTCCGGGTCCTTCAGGATCTCGTAGAGCCGGAACATGCGGTCCTTGAAGCTCTCGCCCGTCTTCAGGTCGCGCATCGTGGCCTGGTTCTCCTGCATGAAGCGGAAGAGCGGCGCCGCGTCGATCAGGATCTCGCTGTAGCGGCGCAGGACCTCCTGCCTGACGTCCAGGGGCAGCGGCTGCGGCTGCTCGTGACCCCATGCGATCAGATCGTCGATGGGCCTGGTGAGGTCGTCGAAGATGCTGTCCAGGATGTCTTCCTTGGTCTTGAAGTGGTAGTACAGCGCCGCCTTCGTGACCTCCAGGCTCTCCGCGATCTCGCGCAGTGACGTCTTCTCGTACCCCTGCTCGGCGAAGAGTTCGAGGGCTACGTCCTGGATGCGCTGGCGGGTGTTTCCGCGGCGCTGCTGCTTGCCTGTGCCCGTGCCCATCGGGGACTCCTCGACTCCGCTAACTTACTTGACGCCCGGCTAGTTGGGGGTCTACCTTCCTTCAGTGTAGTCAACTAGCCGGTCGGCAAGTAAGGCGTCGGCGAGTCGGGGGCGCGCACACGGGCGCCCTGGGAGCGCGGGGAGTGGGGACCATGGCTGACAAGACCACGGCGGGAGCCGGACCGGAGCAGGGCGGAAGCGGGCCAAAGGCCGAGGGCGAGACCAAGGCCGAGGCCCAGGCCCAGGCCAAGGGCCAGGCCAAGGCCGAGCCGCGGCAGCGCAGCGTGCGCGTCGTGCTGATGGCCCTGATGATCACGATGCTGCTCGCGATGCTCGACAACATGATCGTGGGCCCCGCGATGCCGACGATCGTCGGGGACCTCGGCGGCATGGAGCACCTGTCGTGGGTCGTGACCGGCTACACCCTGGCCACCGCCGCCTCGACCCCCATCTGGGGCAAGCTCGGCGACATGTACGGGCGTAAAGGCACGTTCCTCACCGCCATAGTGATCTTCCTCGCCGGCTCCGTGCTGAGCGGCATGGCGCAGGACATGGGGCAGCTCATCGGCTTCCGCGCGATCCAGGGGCTCGGCGCGGGTGGCCTGATGGTCGGCGTCATGGCGATCATCGGCGACCTGGTGCCGCCGCGGGACCGCGGCAAGTACATGGGCATGATGACCGGCGTCATGGCGGTCGCGATGATCGGCGGCCCGCTGGTCGGCGGCACCATCACCGACCACCTCGGCTGGCGCTGGGCGTTCTACATCAACCTGCCGCTGGGCGCCGTGGCGCTCGCCATGGTGACCGCCGTCCTGCACCTGCCCAAGAAGAAGGCCGAGGGACGGATCGACTACCTCGGCGCGGCCCTGCTCACCGTGGGCATCAGCGCGCTCGTGCTCGTCACCACCTGGGGCGGCACGGAGTACGCCTGGAGCTCGGCCGTGATCATGGAGCTGGTCGCGATCGGCGTCGTCTCGCTCATCGGCTTCCTCCTCGTACAGAAGAAGGCCACCGAGCCGATCATGCCGCTGCACATCTTCCGCAGCCGCAACTTCTCGCTGATGTCCGTCATCGGCTTCATCACCGGCTTCGTGATGTTCGGCGCGATGCTCTTCCTGCCGCTCTACCAGCAGGCGGTACAGGGCGCGTCGGCGACCAACTCCGGGCTGCTGCTGCTCCCGATGCTGCTCTCCATGATGGCCGTCTCGATGTTCGCGGGCCGGTACACCACGGCCACCGGCAAGTACAAGGCATTCCCGATCGTCGGCACCGTACTGATGGTCGTCGGCTTCATGCTGCTGGCGCAGATGGACACCGGGACCTCGCGGCTCACCTCGGCGCTCTACATGGCGGTGCTCGGCGCCGGCATGGGCTTCCTGATGCAGATCACCATGCTGGTCGCGCAGAACAGCGTCGAGATGAAGGACATGGGCGTCGCCTCGTCCTCGGCCACGCTCTTCCGTACGCTCGGCTCCTCCTTCGGCGTCGCGATCATGGGCGCCCTCTTCAACCACCGAGTCCAGGACGTGATGGCCGAGCGCGCCGGCGAACTGGGCGGCAAGGTCACCGAGAAGTCGGCGCAGCTCGACGCGGACAGCCTGGCGAAGCTGCCGGAGCAGGTGAGCGACGCGTACAAGTTCGCGGTCGCCTCCGGCACCCACTCGGCGTTCCTGCTCGGCGCTGCCGTCGGCGTCGTCGCGCTGCTCGCCTCGCTCTTCGTGAAGGAGGTCCCGCTGCGCGGCTCGGGCCCCGCCGACAAGGAGCCCGCGGCCGGGGAGCCGGTCGCCGACGACCCGGTCGGTGAGGACCCGGGCGCCAAGGAGTCGGCCGCCAAGGAGTCGGTCGCGGGCGCCACGGCCTGATCGTGCCTACGGTGTTCAGGTGGGGTGGAACACCGCCCGGCGCACCCTCCCGCTTGGAGCAGCCATGATCAAGGGACTCGCCATCGCCACAGTCTGGGTCCTGGACCAGGACCGGGCCAAGGCGTTCTACACCGAGAAGCTCGGCCTCGAAGTACGTACGGACATGACGATGGGCGACGGCGGCATGCGCTGGCTCACGGTCGGCGCCAAGGACCAGCCGGACGTGGAGCTGACGCTGATGGTGCCGGGCGCGCCCGCGTTGGACCCCGAGTCGGCCGAGGCCATGAAGAAGCTGGTCGCCAAGGGCGTGATCGGCGCGGGCGTCCTGGCCACCGACGACGTCCACGGTGACTACGAGAAGCTGAAGGCGCGCGGCGTCGAGTTCCTCCAGGAGCCGCAGGAGCGCCCGTACGGCATCGAGGCGCTCTTCCGCGACGACTCCGGGAACTGGTTCTCGTTCACACAGCACCGCGAGGGCGGCCTGGACCTCGGCAAGGACTGGTCCTGCTAGCGAGAAAAGAAAAAGCGCGGGTCAAAGGTTGTCCGGCAGCTGAAGGACGGGAAAGCTCCCCGTGTTCGTGGGCGCGTGCTCCGGCAGCCACAGCACGGCGACCGCGCCCTCGGAGGGCTCGCCGGGCGCCGCCCCCGCCGGGCGCACGTTGCGGAAGGTGAGCCGCGCGCCGAGCACCCGCGCCTGGCCCGCGGCGATCGTCAGGCCGAGGCCGTGACCGTGGCCCGCCCGGTCGGTGCTGCCCGTGCGGAAGCGGCTCGGCCCCTCGTCGAGGAGCGCCTCGGGGAAGCCGGGCCCGTGGTCGCGCACCCGGACCACGCGGCCCTCGACGCTGACCTCGATGGGCGGCTTGCCGTGCTTGGCGGCGTTGGCGACGAGGTTGCCGAGGATGCGCTCCAGACGGCGCGGGTCGGTGGTGACCTCCGACTCGTGCACCACCGTCACCGTCACGTCCGCGGTCAGGAGCGCCATCCGCCGGGTCACGAACTCGCCGAGCGTGATGTCCTGCAGCTCGGCCCGCTCGGCCGCGGAGTCGAGCCGGGCCACTTCGAGGACGTCCTCGACGAGCGTGCGCATCGCCTGCGCGCGGTCCTTGACCAGCTCGCTCGGCCGGCCGGGCGGCAGCAGTTCGGCCGCCGTGAGCAGCCCGGTCACCGGAGTGCGCAGCTCGTGCGCGATGTCCGCGGTGACCCGCCGCTCGGCCTCCAGACGCTGCTTGAGCGCGTCGGCCATGGCGTCGACGGCACTCGCCAGGTCGTCGGTCTCGTCCTTCACGACACCGCCGATGGCATCGCGGACACTGACGTCCGTCTGCCCCTGGGCGACCTCGCTCGCCGCCGTCGCCGCCTTGCGCAGACGCCGCGACAGCTGCCCGCCGATCAGCACGCCGAGGGCGCAGCCGCCGAAGACGACCACGATCGAGCCGATGACCAGCGCCTGGTCGAGGTCCTTCATGACGGTGGCGCTGCGGTCGGTGAAGCGCGAGTGCAGCGACAGGACGTGCCCGTCGGCGAGCGGCACGGCCGCCCAGATGTCCGGTACGCCATCGGGCTTGTCCTCGACGAAGGTGGCGCGGCGGCCCGCGAGGACCTTCTGCCGCAGCTCCTCGGGGAGCTCCGGGTCGTCGACCTTCGTACCGAACTGCAGGGTCTGCCGCTGGGAGGAGGAGTACAGCCGCAGGGCGAACTGGATGCGCTCGTCCTGCACATCGCGCGAGTTGTCGAGCATCGAGACCCGCGCGGCGTTGTGTACGACGAGACTCAGCGCCACCGCGACCAGCGCGCCGACCAGCGCGATCGCCGCACTGATCTTCCAGCGCACGCCCGTGCGCAGACCGGACCGCAGCACCTCACGGACACGCTCGGCCGCCCTGTGGCCCCCGTTCATACCCGTCCCCCGCGTCCGCGGCCCCGCCCCGCCCTGCCTGAGCCGCCGCCGTACACCGTTCGTCACGCGCCCGCTCACGCCTTGAGCTTGTAGCCGAAGCCGCGGACCGTCTCGATGCGGTCCTGGCCCACCTTCGTACGCAGTCGCTGCACATGGACGTCGACGACGCGGGTGTCGCCGCCCCAGCCGTAGTCCCAGACCCGCTCCAGGAGCTTGTCGCGGGACAGGACCGTGCCGGGCGCGGACGAGAACTCCAGGAGCAGGCGCATCTCGGTCGGCGTCAGCGCGACGGGGGCGCCGTCCTTGCGGACCTCCATGCCCTCCGTGTCGATCTCCAGATCGCCGAAGTGCAGCACACCGCCGTCCGCCGCGGAGCGCTCGTCCGTACCGGACGTCACCGCGCCCTGACCGCTCGCGTGCCCGAAGCGGCGCAGGACGGCGCGGATGCGGGCGACCAGGACGGCGCCGTCGAACGGCTTGGTCACGTAGTCGTCGGCGCCCGCCTCCAGGCCCAGTACGACGTCGATGGAGTCGGCGCGCGCCGACAGCATGATCACCGGGACGGTCGACTCGTCACGTATGCGGCGGCACAGCGAGACGCCGTCCAGGCCCGGCACCATCACGTCGAGCAGCGCGATGTCCGGCCGGTCCGCGCGGAACGCCTCCAGGCCCGAGAGGCCGTCGGGCATGGCGGTCACCACGAAGCCGTCGCGCTCCAGGGCGAGCTGGGTCGCCTCGCGGATGACGTCGTCGTCCTCGACGAACAGGACATGGGTCTGCTCTGCCATCGGCTGCTCTCAGTTCTTCTCGGTACGTCTTGTCTGTGCGGGTCGGTACGTCGCGTTGCCTGTGCGGTCTCAGTCCGCCGACGGCGCGGCCGTCTCGCTGCCGACCGCGTTGCTGAAGTCGTTGCGCGTACGTTCCGTCTCGGTGAAGCGGTGCGAGGACCAGCGGTACGTGATCACTTCCTCACCGGAGGGATACGCCACCGAGTCACCCTTCTCGTACAGCTGCTCCGTGACGACCAGATCACCCCGGTCGATCTCGGCGTAGACGGAGGCGGGCTCCTCGGCCTTGAAGACATTCTCGTACCGGCCGCCCTCGGCGCGATACACGTAGCTGCCGATGCCGACGGCGTCCGCGCAGGTCAGCACGTTCACCACGACATCGGAGGCAGATCCTCCGGTCAGGTTCCCGTACGACACGTCAACCGGGTACGTCTCGCCCGCGCAGGGCTTCAGGTCCCGCTTGATCGCCGGGCTGACCTTCGGGTCCTCCTTGACGAGCCGCACCGCGTCGATCTTCTTCACCGGCACGGAGGCCGAGGCGGACGGCGACGGCGACGCGGACAGCACGGGCTCGCTGTGCGCCGGCCCCTCGTCGCGCGCGCCCGAACCGCCCGTCGCGCAGGCGGAGACCGAAAGGCCGATGGCGGTGAGCACGGCCACCGCCGTGCTCACCGCCTTCACGCTTCTCGTGGCCCCAGGGCCTAGGCCGCGCAACGCTCCCGCTCCTCACGTTCGAGCGCGCTCGCGACCAGTTCCTCGCGGTCCCGGCTCTCCAGTTCCTGGCGGAGCCGGGCGAGCGCCCGGTGCAGCGTGCTCTTGACCGTCCCGGCCGACATGCCGAGTGCGGCGGCCGTCTCCTCTGTGGACATCTGCTCCCAGTGTCGCAGCACGACGACGCTGCGCTGCTTGGGTGCGAGCACCTTCATGATGTCCATCAGGAGGGCGCGGTCCGCGTGCTGTTCGGTGGAGTCTTCCACGCTCGCGTCGGGCAGCTGCTCGGTGGGCACCTCTTCGAGCTTGCGGGCCCGCCACCACTCCGTACGCGTGTTGATCATGACGCGGCGCAGATAGGCGTCCGCGAGCCGCTTGTCGGCTATACCGTCCCAGCGGCCGTACGTACGTACGAGCGCGGTCTGCAGCAGGTCCTGGGCGTCCACGGGGTCCGGAACCAGGCGCCGGGCACTGCGCAGCAGGGCATCCTGCCGAGTGCGGACGTACTCTTCGAACTCGAGCACCTCGCCGTGCGCCATATCAAACCGCCTCCGTTCCGTTCCCATTGCCGACCGCGGTCCCTGCCTGTGCGGTACATGCAAGAAGCTACGGAGGCCGTGTCACGGGGCTGTGCGGAGCAGCCAGCGGCAGGCGCACGGCTGTACGTAGGTTGTGTAACAGAAGTAGGACTCGCGTAAATGCGTGCCTCTACAGGGGCCACGAGAGCCGCAGGAGCCACTGCGAGCCGGGGCCGTCAGGTCAGAGGCAGGCGGTACAGACCCTCCGGCAGCGGCTCGACGAGACCGTCCGCGACCAGGCCGTCCAGCGCGCGGGCCCGCTGCACCGGCTCGTCCCAGACGCGGTCAAGGGCGGCCTGCGGTACGGGCGTCAGGGCCTCGCGGAGCACGGCGAGCAGCTTGCCCCGCACCTGGCGGTCCGTGCCCGCGTACGTCTGTCCGCGCCGGGCCGGGCCCTCATGCGCCGGCTTGCCCGCCGTGCGCCAGGCGCACTGGGCGGCGATCGGGCACCGCGCGCAGTTCTCGTTCTTCGCGGTGCACACCAGCGCGCCGAGCTCCATCGAGGCCGCCGCCCAGCGGGACGCGGTGCGCTCGTCCTCGGGGAGCAGGGCGCGGGCGAGCTTGCGCTCGGCGGCGGTGGTGGCGTTCGGCGGGTACTGCGTACCGGTCACGGCCCGCGCGAAGACCCTGCGGACGTTCGTGTCGAGGACGGCGTGCCGCTGTCCGTACGCGAACGACGCCACGGCGGCCGCGGTGTACTCCCCGATGCCGGGCAGGGCGAGCAGCTGCGCGTGCTGCCGGGGTACGTCGCCGCCGTGCCGCTCCGTTATGGCCACGGCCGCGCCGTGCAGCCGCAGGGCGCGGCGCGGGTAGCCGAGCCGGCCCCAGGCGCGGACGGCCTCGCCGGGCGCCTCCGCGGCGAGGTCCGCGGGGCGCGGCCAGCGGGCCAGCCACTGCTCGTACACGGGCAGGACCCGGCTGACGGGCGTCTGCTGGAGCATGAACTCGCTGACCATCACACCCCACGGCCCGGCGTCCTCGCACCGCCACGGCAGATCACGGGCGTGTGCGTCGAACCAGGCGATGACGGGGGTGTGGAGGGCGTCCCCGGCGCGCTCGGGGGAGTCCCCCGGGGCGGGGCTGTTCGGTGTGGGCTTGGGGGGAGCAGTCATGGCGGTTCCGATCCTGCCATGGCCTTGGCGGTTCTACGGGTTCGTGGGGGCTTGGGGCGGGGTGTTGTTCTCTTCGTGTGCGGGTGGGTGGGGGGTTTGCCGCGCTGCGCGCGGGGGCTTTCCCGGCCGGCCGGCCGTTGCCCCGGGTGAGAGGGGAGCTTTGCCGTGTTGCGCGTGAGGGGTCTCACCCGCTCGCCCGTTGCCTCGGGTAATGGGGAGTCTTGCCGCGCTGCGCGCGGAGGCTTTCCCACCCTGTGCCCGCCCTTTGCCCGCCCCGTGCCCGCCCTTTGCCCAGGGGGCGTCCTTGGTGCGCTGCGCGCGGGGGCTCCCGTTCACTCTGTAGCCCTGGGGTGACTTGGAAGGGTGGGTGGGGAGCTCCGGGTTCCTGACGATCGGCAGGGGTGCGAGCCGGAGTGGGGAAGTAGCGTCGGGGGCGTGGAGAGGCGTACCCGGGGGTTGTTGGTGTGGGCGGGGCTTGCGATGCCCGTCGTGTCGGTGGATCGAGTGGGGCTGAACGAGCCCCACTCGGCCGGCACACAGCTGGGCACGCTCACCGTGCTCGCCGGGGCCGTCGGCATCTGCCGGGCCCGCCCCCTCCTCGCCTTCCTCGCCGCGGCCGCCCTCGGCCTCCTCACCGCGCCCTCCCTCTTCACCCTCTCCTACGGCCCCGCCCTCGCCCTCTTCGCGCTGCTCCTCGGCCGCCGCGCGGCCCACGCCCGCCCCGCCCTGCTCGCCTTCGGGGCGATCGCCGTCGTCGGTACGGTCAAGATCGCCGTGCGGGACGTCGACCCCGTGGTCGAGTGGCTCGTCCTCATGGGGACGCTCGTGTTCGGCGCCGTCTTCCCCTGGCTCGCGGGCCGCTACTGGCGCCAGGGCCGCGAACTGGCCGCCGCCGGCTGGGCCCGCGCCGACCAGCTGGAGCGCGAGCAGCGCATCGTCGCCGACCGCGCGCGGCTGCGCGAGCGGGCCCGCATCGCCCAGGACATGCACGACTCCCTCGGCCACGAACTGAGCCTGATCGCCGTCCGCGCCGGTGCCCTCCAGGTCGCCCCCGACCTGCCGGACCCGCACCGCGAGGCCGTCGCCGACCTCCGCGCGGCGGCCTCGCAGGCCACGGACCGGCTGCACGCGATCATCGGCCTGCTCCGTGACGAGGACGACGAGCGGGCCCCGCTCGCGCCGACCGGGGAGACCGTCGCCGACCTCGTCGCTCGCGCCGCGGAGTCGGGACTGGAGATCACGTACGCCGAGGACGGACCGGACGCGGCAAGCGGCACCGTCGGCGGCGAGCTGACGGGACGTACCGTCCACCGCGTGGTCCAGGAGGCCCTGACCAACGCCGCCAGACACGCACCGGGCGCCCACGTCACCGTCACGGTGGCGCGCGACGGCACCACGACGGTGGTCACCGTCACCAACGGCCGCCCCAAGGAGCCCGGTTCACCCTCCGAGGGCGGCATGGGCGGTACCGGCCTGCGCGGCCTGCGCGCCCGCGTCACCGACCTGGGCGGCACCTTCGACGCGGGCCCGCACGGCGACGGCTTCCGGGTGACCGCACGCCTCCCCGCCGAGGGGCTCGCCCCCGCGCCCCCGCACTCCGGCGCCCACCTCGCGTACGCGCGCCGCCGCACTGTCCTGGCCTTCGGCGCCGCCGTCACCACGGGCGTGCTGCTCGTCGGCGGGACCTTCGCCTGGTACGCGTACTCACGGACGCACTCGGTGCTCGACCCCGCCGATTACGCCCGTCTGCGCGTCGGCGAGACCCGCGCCGAGGCCGAACGCGTACTGCCGGACCACTCGGCCTCCGACCCGCCCGTGGAACGCGCCCCGAGCCCGCCACCCCGGGGCGCCGACTGCGCGTACTACCGAGCGAGCGGTGAACTCTTCACCGCCGTCCCCTACTTCAGGATCTGCTTCGACGAGACCGAGAAGGCCGAGAAGACCGATAAGGGTGACAAGACTGATACGGGCGGTGTCCGGCTCGTGGACAAGACCGTGATCCCCACGGCCGACGCCGTGAACAAGGAGCGTGCGCGGTGAACCAGGCCATCCGGGTCCTGCTGGCCGACGACGAGGCCATGATCCGCGCGGGCGTGCGCGCCATCCTCGGCGCGGGCCGCGACATCGAGGTCGTCGCGGAGGCCGCCGACGGGCGCGAGGCCGTCACCCTCGCGCAGGCCCACCGGCCCGACGTGGCGCTGCTCGACATCCGTATGCCGCGCCTGGACGGCCTCGCCGCGGGCGAGGAGATCGTACGTACGGTGCCGGGCACCGCGGTCGCCATGCTGACGACGTTCTCCGAGGACGCGTACGTGGCACGGGCGCTCGGCGGCGGAGCCACCGGGTTCCTGCTGAAGTCCGGCGACCCGCACGAACTCATCGCGGGCGTCAGAGCGGTGGCGGGCGGCGCCGCCTTCCTCTCGCCCAAGGTGGCCCGGCACGTCATCGACGGCTTCGGCGCCCGCCGCATGGGACGCGACGCCGCCGCACGCGCCCGCGTCGCGGCCCTCACCCCGCGCGAACGCGAGGTGCTCGGCCTGGTCGGCGCGGGCCTGTCCAACCCGGAGATCGCCGCCCGGCTGCACCTCGTGGAAGGCACGGTCAAGGCGTATGTGAGCGCCGTCCTCGACCGGCTCGGGGTCAAGAACCGCGTGCGGGCGGCGATCGTCGCGTACGAAGCGGGGCTCGTCCCGGAGACGGACTGAGGTCCCGCAGACGGACTGAGGCCCGCCCACGCGTCAGCGCCGGCACCGGCGCCGGCGTCGGCGTCAGCGGCGGCGGTGCGAACCGTGCCGCCGGAACGTCATCGTCGGGGAGTCGTACGCCGCCGGGTCCGCGCCGGGGGACGGGGCGAGGGCCGGACCCGGACCCGCGAACCACCTCACGACACCCGTCGAGGACCCGCGCATCGCCTGCCCGACCCGCGACACGGGACGCGTGGTGATCCGTACGACCACATACGTGATCAGCGCGCCGAAGACGAGACCGACCGCCACGTCGTGCGGGTAGTGCACGCCGACGAAGACCCGCGAGAAGGCCATGAGCACGGCCATCGGAACCGTCAGGGCCGCGATGCGCGGCCAGGCGAGCGCGAGGCCGATGGCGGCGGCGCCCGCGATCGTCGAGTGGTTGCTGGGGAAGGACCAGTCGCCGTACGCCGGGCACTCGACGAGCGGCTTCAGTGCCCCGGTCACCGCCCGGCAGGGACGCTCCTCGTCGATGACGGACTTGAGCAACTCACTGCACACATAAGCCACCGCGGTGGCGAGGGGGGCGAGCACGGCGATCGCCAGGGCGCGGGGGTCCCCGCGCCGGGCGCGCCACCAGGCGACGACGAAGAGCACGCCGAAGAGAAGCAGCCCGAGCTCCGTCCACACCTCGGCGAGGTGCTGGAACCACGACGGTGTGTCGTGGGCGAAGTCGGTGATGTCGCGGTAGAGATCGTCGTCCATGGTGTCCATGATTATGGACGGTATGGAGTGGGTCCGAATCGTCACATCTGGCGATCGTCCTGTGCGTACCCCTGACGATGGACAGGGTCGGCAGGTCGGGAGGGCTCCGCGGTGCGGTGCTCTCCGGGATGATGATCGGCAAACTTTGTTGCTCAAGGCGGCGGGTGGGGCGGGAGAAGAGCCGGATCTCTCGTAAGGTTTGGGCGTGGGATCTCTGCGCAATCCGGTCGGGCCGCTTCCCTCCACCATCTACTGGCGTCGGAGGGCCGTTCTGCTGTCCGTATTCGGCCTGCTGGTGCTGCTCGCCGTCTGGGTCGCCGTCTCGGGTGGCGGGGGCGGGAAGAACGGCGCCGACGGGCCGAGCGGCAACGGCCCCGCCACGTCCATCACCCCCGGCCCCTCCGAGTCCGGGCCCGCGATCAGCGAACACCCGGGCGGGCGGGACGAGTCGGACGAGGGTTCGGGCTCGGGTTCGGGTGGCTCCGAGGGGTCGGGTTCCGGCGGCTCCGGAGTGTCCGGCGGCTCGGACGAGGGCTCCGGTGGCGGCGGCTCGGGCGATGACGCCAAGGGCGGCGGCGGCTCGGGCGACCGGCTCCCGGCCGGCACGCGCGTGCCGAACTGCACCAGCGGCACCGTGAAGTTGAAGGTGCGCAGCGTGCAGAACGAGTACGGGATCGACGAGAAGCCGAAGTTCGAGCTGATCGCCCAGAACACCGGCGGCAAGGCCTGCAAGCTCGATCTGGGCGGTAGGGGCACGGTGCTGACGATCAGTCAGGCGGACGGCGAGGGCGAGTTCTGGTCCTCGGCCGACTGCCCCTCCGGAAGCGGCAGACTGCTGCTGCGCGTGCCGGCCGAGGGGCGCGTCACGCACTCCGTGCAGTGGGACCGGCGGGGCAGCGCGCCGCAGTGCGCCACGCCTTCGTCGGGAACCGCGACGCCCGGGACCTACCTTGTCGAGGCGAAGGCCCCTGGGCTCAGGACCGCTCGCACCTCGTTCGTCCTGGAGAAGGACTGACGCCCGGCCTCCACTCAGGGAGTACGGGGCTGGACGTGACAGGGAGTGCGGCTGGACGTAACAGGAGTACGGCTAGACGTACCGCTCCAGGATCGACGACTCCGCCAGGCGCGAGAGGCCCTCGCGGACGCTGCGGGCCCGCGCCTCGCCGACGCCGTCCACCGTCTGGAGATCGTCCACGCTGGCGGCGAGCAGCTTCTGCAGGCCGCCGAAGTGCTCGACGAGACGGTCGATGATGGCGCCCGGCAGCCGGGGGACCTTGGCGAGGAGGCGGAAGCCCCGCGGTGAGACGGCCGAGTCCAGGGCCTCCGGCGAGCCGGTGTAGCCCAAGGCCCGCGCCACCGTGGAGAGTTCGAGCAGCTCCGCGTGCGTGAGGGCGTCCAGCTCCGTCAGGGCCTCGTCGACCGTGCGGGAGCGCTTGGCGGTCGGCTCCGGCACATAGTCCCTGACGACCAGCTCGCGCTCCGGCTCGACGCCCGCGATCAACTCGTCCAGCTGGAGGGTGAGGAGGCGGCCGTCCGTGCCCAGCTCCACCACGTACTCGGCGATCTCCGTGGCGATGCGGCGCACCATTTCCAGGCGCTGGGCCACCGCCGAAACGTCCCGCACCGTCACCAGGTCCTCGATCTCCAGGGCGGAGAGCGTGCCCGCGACCTCGTCGAGGCGGAGCTTGTACCGCTCCAGGGTCGCGAGGGCCTGGTTGGCGCGGGAGAGGATCGCCGCCGAGTCCTCCAGGACGCGGCGCTGACCGTCCACGTACAGCGCGATCAGGCGCATGGACTGGGAGACGGAGACGACCGGGAAGCCGACCTGCTTGGAGACGCGGTCCGCCGTGCGGTGCCGCGTGCCCGTCTCCTCGGTGGGGATCGTCGGATCCGGCACCAGCTGCACACCGGCCCGCAGGATCTTGGTGATGTCCTTGTCGAGGACGATGCCGCCGTCGAGCTTGCACAGCTCGCGCAGGCGCGTCGAGGTGAACTCGACGTCCAGGATGAAGCCGCCCGTGCACATCGACTCGACCGTCTTGTCCCAGCCGAGGACGATCAGGCCGCCGGTGTTGCCGCGCAGGATGCGTTCGAGGCCGTCGCGCAGGGCCGTGCCGGGCGCTACGGCGCTCAGGGAGGCGCGCATCAGCACATCGGCAGCGGAGCTTCCGCCGGGCTTGCCGGGATTCGCTGCCCGGTCGTTGGCTGCCACTGCACTCCCTCGCTCGCAGGTCGTCCCAGCCTCTTCCGTACGTCTGTCTTCGTACGGACGGGCGAGACCAGGGCAAAGTCTACCGGCGCTCTTCCTCCTCCCGTGGGGCCTCTCGGCGACGGGATCGCGGAAGGACACGCAGCGCGTCCCCCATATCGGCGACTTCGATGACCTTCATACCGGCGGGGATCCTGCCGGGATCGGCCGGTACGAGGGCGTGGGTGAAGCCCAGGCGGTGCGCCTCGGCCAGCCTGCGCTGGACGCCCGTGACCCGTCTGACCTCGCCCGCCAGGCCCACTTCACCGATCGCCACGAGGTTCTTCGGGAGCGGGGTGTCGCTCGCCGCGCTGGCCAGCGCGAGGGCGACGGCGAGGTCCGCGGCGGGCTCGGAGAGCTTCACGCCGCCGACCGTCGCGCTGTAGATGTCCCGCTTGCCGAGGGCCGTGATCCGGCCGCGCTGCTCCAGGACGGCCAGCATCATCGAGACGCGGGAGGTCTCCAGGCCGGAGGTGGTGCGCCGGGGGCTCGGGATCTGCGATTCGACCGTGAGCGCCTGGACCTCGGCGACCAGGGGGCGGCGGCCCTCCAGGGTGACGGTCAGGCAGGTGCCGGGGACGGGCTCGGCGCGGCGGGTGAGGAAGAGGCCGCTGGGGTCGGCGAGGCCGGTGATGCCCTCGTCGTGCAGCTCGAAGCAGCCGACCTCGTCCGTCGTGCCGTACCGGTTCTTGACGCCGCGCACCAGGCGCAGGCGCGCGTGCCGGTCGCCCTCGAACTGGAGGACGACGTCGACGAGATGCTCCAGAAGGCGCGGGCCCGCGATCGCACCGTCCTTGGTGACGTGGCCGACCAGGAGCGTGGACATGCCGCGCTCCTTGGAGGCGCGGATCAGCGCGCCCGCGACCTCGCGGACCTGCGCCATGCCACCGGGCGCGCCGTCGATCTCGGGCGAGGCGACCGTCTGCACCGAGTCGAGGACCAGGAGCGAGGGCTTGACCGCGTCCAAGTGGCCGAGGACGGCCGACAGGTCGGTCTCCGCCGCCAGATACAGGTGGTCGTCGATCGCGCCGATGCGGTCGGCGCGCAGCCGCACCTGGCTCGCCGACTCCTCACCCGTCACATAGAGCGTGCGGTGCGCGTCGCTGGCCGCCTTCGCCGCCACGTCCAGGAGCAGCGTGGACTTGCCGACGCCCGGCTCGCCCGCGAGCAGCACCACGGCGCCGGGCACGAGACCGCCGCCCAGCACGCGGTCCAGCTCGGGCACGCCGGTGGTGCGCGCGGTGGCCGTGCGGCCGTCCACCTCGCCGATCGGGACGGCGGATGAGGTGACCCGGCCGGGGGCGGTCGTACGGATGGCGGGCGCGCCGTACTCCTCGACCGTCCCCCAGGCCTGGCATTCGGGGCAGCGGCCGAGCCACTTGGCCGTCTGCCAGCCGCACTCGGTGCAGCGGTAGGACGGCCGGTCCTTGGCGGTTTTCGTACGGGCAGCCATGGTCGGAACCGTAGCCGAGGCCACTGACAACGCGGTCCGGCAGCGGCCCACGCCTGGGTCGGCGCCTCGGAATGGTGGGCTCCTGTCCCCTTTTGAGGGATCTGTTCACCCGTAAGGATTAAATGCGCGCAAGGCGGAGGAACTGGCCTGCATCATCCGCCTAACTTCGCACGGGTGATGAGCAGCAGGCCGGAAACATCCGCGAACGAAACCGGCGCGCACCGGGCGCACCGTCTCCCGCGCAAGCGCGTGGTGCCCCGCCCGGCGCCCCGGACGACTCCGCCCGCGCGCTACGAACCGTGTCTGGACGGCCTCTTCACGTACTGCCTGTCCGTCCTGTGCGATCACGACGCGGCGACCGCGGCGCTGGGTGACGTGCTCCACTTGGCCGAGCGCCGGGGATCGCGCGGCCCCGAAGCCGACGGCGAGCTGCGCGCCTGGCTCTACGCCCTCGCGCGCTGGGTCTGCCTGCGCCGGCTCGCCGAGGCCAAGCGGGAGCGGCAGGGTGCGCATGCGGCCAGGGCCAGGGGCGGGGGTGCGGGTGCGGCCAGGGGCGGGGGTGCGGGTGCCGGCTCCCGCGTCTCGAAGACGGCCGCGTCCGTGCCGTCTGCCGCGTCCGGCTCGTCCGCCATGTCCGCCGCGTCTGGCCCGTCTGCCGCGTCTGCCGCGTCCGGCTCGTCCGCCGGGACCGCTTCCGTAGGTTCCCGTTCCCATTCCCATTCCCGTTCGGGTTCCGGTTCGGGTTCCGATTCCGGTTCTGGTTCCGCCCCCGCCCCCGTCTCCGACGAGACCGAGCGGCGGCGCCACCGCGAACTGGCCCAGCTGGCCTGGCCCGAGGCCGCCGGGACGACCCCCGAACAGCGCGAGGCCCTCGAACTCGCCGTGCGCCACCAGCTCGCCCCCGCCGAGGTCGCCGCCGTCCTGGGCATGGACGTCGCCGAGGCCCGCGGACTGCTCGCCTCCGCCGCCTGCGAAGTGGAGCGCACCCGCGCCGCCCTCGCCGTCGTGGAGACCGGCAGCTGCCCCATCGTCGCCCGCCTCACCGCCGACAACCAGCTGCTGCTCGGCACGGCCCTGCGCCGCGAGCTCGTCCGGCACGTCGACGACTGCCCGCGCTGCCGCCGCACCGCCGAACGCGCCGGGGCGGGCGCCTGGCCCGGCACGGCCGTCGGCCCGGCCATGCTCCCCGTCGTCGAGGCCCCGCGGGACGCCCTGCCCACGGCCATGGCGCATGTCCCACGCGCGCGGGGCGCCCACCCCCGCTACGACCGGCGCGGTTTCCCGATGGACCCCAAGGACCACGCCGCGCGCCGCGACCGTCTGCGCGCGCGTGCCGTCACGACGACCGTCGTCGCCACCGTCGTGGCCGCCCCGGTGCTCGCCCTCTGGGCCGCCTACCGCGGAGCGCCGCTCACCGGAGAGGGCCGCGACGGTGGCTCGGTCACCGCGAGCGAGGGCCAAGGCCCGGACGGCCTCGGCGGCGACGGCGTCCGGGACTACGAGAACGCGGGCAACGCCCGCACGGGCCCCGAGCCCCGCTTCACCGCGGGCAGCCGCTCACCCGACGTCTCCGTAGAGGTCATCAGCGGCGGCGGGCCCCCGTCCGGCTCGGCGACGGGCCCCGGGCGCCTCACCGTCGAGGCGCAGCCCAGCGGCGACACGACGCTCATCACGCTGACGGCGTCCGGCGGCGCACCGGTCCGCTGGTCGGCGAGCGTGGGCGCGTCCTGGCTCTACCTCAGCCGCTCGTCGGGAACGCTCGCGCCGGGAGAGTCGTTCACGATCCAGGTGTACGTCGATCACAACCGCGAGCCGTCCGGGCCCTGGCGTGCGAGGGTCGCCCTCGCGCCCTCGGGCGCGGTCATCTCCATCGACGGATATGGGGACGGGCGTCCGCCTTCCCGGCCGGGGCCGGGGCCGAAGCCGAGCGATCCCCCGCCTTCCGGCCCTGGGCCCTCTTATCCGGGGCCTTCCGACCCCGGGCCCTCGGACCCCGGGCCTTCCGATCCCGGCCCCACGCCGATGCCGACGGACCCGGAGCCCACGCCGTCGGATCCCGGGCCGTCGGATCCCGGGCCGTCGGATCCCGGGACGGGAGACTCGTCGCCGCCTCCCGGCGAGAGCGAGGGGACTCCTTAGGAAGTGAGGGAGCCGGTGTCCGCGCGGGCGGGATCCGCCGGGTGCGGGGCGAGCAGCGGGAGTTGGGAGTTCAGGCGCTGCTCGCACAGCTCCACCAGGCGGTCGTAGCCCTCCTTGCCCATCAGTTCGATCAGCTCGGGGCGGTAGGAGATGTACACCGGGTCGCCCGCGCCGTGCGCCGACGTCGCCGACGTGCACCACCAGTGCAGGTCGTGGCCGCCGGGGCCCCAGCCCCGCCGGTCGTACTCACCGATGGACACCTGTAGGACGCGCGTGTCGTCGGGCCGGTCGATCCACTCGTACGTCCTGCGCACCGGCAGCTGCCAGCAGACGTCCGGCTTCGTCTCCAGGGGCTCGCGGCCCTCCCTGAGCGCCAGGATGTGCAGTGAGCAGCCGGCGCCGCCCGCGAAACCGGGGCGGTTCTGGAAGATGCACGAGCCGTTGAACGGGCGGGTCTGGCGGTCGCCGTCCTCGTCCGTGGAGATCCAGCCGGTCTCCCGGCCCACGTCGTGGTGCTGCCAGATGTCGGGCGTGAGCCGCTCCACGTACCCGGCGACGCGCTTCTCGTCGTCGTCGTCCGAGAAGTGCGCGCCCAGCGTGCAGCAGCCGTCGTCGGCGCGGCCCGCCTGGATGCCCTGGCAGCCGCTTCCGAAGACGCAGTTCCAGCGGGAGGTCAGCCAGGTCAGGTCGCAGCGGAAGATCTGCTCGTCGTCGGCGGGGTCGGGAAACTCCACCCAGGCGCGGGCGAAGTCCAGCCCCTTCTCGTCCGGTTCCCCCCGGCCAGTCTTCACCGACCTGCCGGACTTCCCGATCTCCTCAGCCTTCTCGGGCCGTCCGGCCTTCCCGGGCCGCTCGGCCCGTTCCGACTGGTCAGCCTTACCGGCTTTGCCTGACTTGTCAGCCTTACCCGGCTTGTCAGCCTTACCCGGCTTACCCGGCTTCTCTGCCTTGCTCGGACTTCCCACCTTCTCCAGCTCCCCTTGCTTCGTCGGCTCCTGGGACCCGGGCGGCGTGGGCGACGACTTCCCCGACTTCGATTTGTCGGCCTTCGTCTTTTTCGTCTTTGGCACGTCTCCAGGGTATGCGGGCACCGGGCCGCCCGAGGACGGCCCGGTGCCCCATGCGGCGTAGCGTTCCGTACATGAGACTCGGTGTCCTCGACGTGGGATCGAACACGGTGCATCTGCTCGTGGTCGACGCCCATCCCGGCGCGCGCCCGCTGCCCGCGCACTCGCACAAGGCCGACCTGCGCCTGGCCCAACTCCTCGACCCGGCGGGGGCGATAGGCCCCGAGGGCGTCGACCGGCTGGTCGCCACCGTCCGCGCGGCGATGGAGGCCGCCGAGGACAAGGGCGTGGAAGAAGTGCTGCCGTTCGCCACCTCCGCGGTGCGCGAGGCGACCAACGCCGACGAGGTCCTGGCCCGGGTCCGCGAGGAGACCGGCGTCGACCTCCAGGTGCTCTCCGGCGAGGAGGAGGCCAAGCTCACGTTCCTGGCCGCCCGGCGCTGGTTCGGCTGGTCCGCGGGCAAGCTCCTCGTCCTGGACATCGGCGGCGGCTCGCTGGAAATCGCGTACGGCATGGACGAGGAGCCGGACGCCGCGGTCAGCCTCCCGCTCGGCGCCGGCCGCCTCACCTCCGCCTGGCTGCCGACGGACCCGCCGGACCCCTCGGACGTGAAGGCGCTGCGGCGGCACGTACGCGCGCAGATCGCCCGCACGGTGGGCGAGTTCGCCCGTTTCGGGACCCCGGACCACATCGTGGCGACGTCGAAGACGTTCAAGCAGCTCGCCCGCCTGTCGGGCGCCGCCCGCTCCGCGGACGGTCTCTACGTACAGCGCGAGCTGAAGCGGAGGTCCCTGGAGGACTGGGTTCCGCAGCTCGCCGCGATGACCACGCAGGAGCGCGCGGAGCTGCCCGGCGTATCCGAGGGGCGGGCCGGCCAGCTGCTCGCCGGGGCGCTCGTCGCCGAGGGCGCGATGGACCTCTTCGGCGTCGAGACCGTGGAGATCTGCCCGTGGGCGCTGCGCGAAGGCGTGATCCTGCGGAGGCTCGACCACCTTCCCCCGGCGCCCTGAGCGGACCCGCGACGTCCTGAGCGGACTCCCGGCGTCCGGAGCGGGGTCCCCGGTGTCCTGAGCGGGGCGGAACATGGCATGACCGGGGCGGAACGAGGCCACCTCCCCGGCGTCCGGGCGCGGCCCGTACCCTGTCCTTCGTGGCAGAACCAGTGGTGCGCATCCCGGATGCGAAGGTCGCCCTGTCGACGGCCTCGGTCTATCCGGAGTCGACGGCGACGGCCTTCGAGATCGCCGCGCGCCTCGGCTACGACGGCGTCGAGGTCATGGTGTGGACCGACCCCGTCAGCCAGGACATCGAGGCCCTGCGCAGACTGAGCGACTACCACCAGATCCCGATCCTGGCCGTCCACGCGCCGTGTCTGCTGATCACGCAGCGCGTCTGGTCCACCGACCCGTGGGTCAAGCTCCAGCGTGCGAAGGCCGCCGCCGAGAAGCTGGACGCCTCCACGGTCGTGGTGCACCCGCCCTTCCGCTGGCAGCGCAACTACGCGCGCGACTTCGTCGACGGAATCTGGCGCATGGCCGACGAGACGGACGTACGCTTCGCCGTCGAGAACATGTACCCCTGGCGCTACCGCGACCGCGAGATGCTCGCGTACGCCCCCGACTGGGACGTCACCAAGGACGACTACCGCCACTTCACCGTCGACCTCTCGCACACCGCGACCGCCCGCACGGACGCGATGGACATGATCGACCGCATGGGCGACCGGCTCGGCCACGTCCACCTCGCCGACGGCAAGGGCTCCGCCAAGGACGAACACCTCGTCCCGGGCCGCGGCACACAGCCGTGCGCCGAACTCCTGGAGCGCCTGGCGGGAACCGGCTTCGACGGGCACGTCGTCATCGAGGTCAACACCCGGCGCGCGATGTCCAGCGCCGAACGCGAGGCCGACCTCGCCGAGGCGCTCGCCTTCACGCGGCTGCATCTGGCCTCGGCGGTGAAGGTGCCCCGCTCATGACCTCCGGCGCGCCGTCGGGGGCCGCCGCTCCGCGCCGCCGGGGACGCCCTTCTCGTACGCAGTCGGAGACCGGGCCCGCGACGCGCGACCGCATCCTCCAGGCGGCCCGCGACGAATTCTCCGAACGGGGATACGAGAAGACGTCCGTGCGCGGCATCGCCAAGGCCGCCGGCGTGGACCCGGCGCTCGTACACCACTACTTCGGTACGAAGGAGCACGTCTTCGAGGCGGCCATCACCGTCTCCTTCGCGCCCGCCCTGGAAGCGCCCGCCGCCGTCGAGGAGGGCCCGCTGGACGGCGTCGGCGAGCGCCTGACCCGCTTCATCTTCGGCGTCTGGGAGAACCCCGCCACGCGCGCCCCGCTGCTGGCCATCGTGCGCTCCGCGGTGAACAACGACACGGCCGCCGCGGTCTTCCGCCGCCTCATCGCCACCCAGCTCCTCGGCCGGATCGCGCGCCGCCTCGACCTGCCGGACGCGGAGCTGCGGGCCGAACTGGCGGCCGCGCAGCTGGTGGGCATCGCCATGCTGCGGTACGTGATCAAGGTCGAGCCGCTGGCCTCGGCGGACGTGGAGCAGATCGTGGCGCGGGTGGCTCCGGTGGTGCAGGGGCATCTGACGGGGGCGTGAGCGACCGGGTGTGGACGACCGGGGCGTGAGTCCAGGAACGTACAACCGGATCGGGTCGCCAACTCGTTCGCTCGCCGAGACGCCCGTCCCGCCATCCGGACGCCCTGTCCAGATCCTGGAGCCGCGGCGTACGCTCGACAGCAGCCCCATCTCTCCGAAGGAGCGAGCGACGATGCCCGAGCTCAGGTCCCGCACAGTCACCCACGGCCGCAACATGGCGGGCGCCCGCGCCCTTATGCGCGCCTCCGGTGTACCCGGGGCCGACATCGGGCGGAAGCCGATCATCGCCGTGGCCAACTCCTTCACGGAGTTCGTGCCCGGCCACACCCACCTCCAGCCCGTCGGCCGCATCGTGTCCGAAGCGATCCGCGAGGCGGGCGGCATCGCCCGCGAGTTCAACACCATCGCGGTGGACGACGGCATCGCGATGGGCCACGGCGGAATGCTGTACTCCCTTCCCTCGCGCGACCTGATCGCCGACTCCGTGGAGTACATGGTCGAGGCCCACTGCGCCGACGCCCTGATCTGCATCTCCAACTGCGACAAGATCACCCCCGGCATGCTGATGGCGGCGCTCCGCCTCAACATCCCGACGGTCTTCGTCTCCGGCGGCCCCATGGAGGCCGGCCAGGCCACCCTCGTCGACGGCACCGTCCGCAAGCTCGACCTGGTCAACGCGATCAGCGACGCCGTCGACGAGAGCATCTCGGACGAGGACATGCTCCGCATCGAGGAGAACGCCTGCCCGACCTGCGGCTCCTGTTCCGGCATGTTCACCGCCAACTCGATGAACTGCCTGACCGAGGCCATCGGCCTCTCCCTGCCGGGCAACGGCACGGTCCTGGCCACGCACACCGCCCGCAAGGAACTGTACGAGCGCGCGGGCGCCACGGTCGTCGAGATCACCAAGCGCCACTACGACGGCGACGACGCCTCCGTCCTGCCGCGCAGCATCGCCACCCACGCGGCCTTCGAGAACGCCATGGCCCTCGACATCGCCATGGGCGGCTCCACCAACACGATCCTGCACCTGCTCGCCGCGGCCCGGGAGGCCGAGGTGGACTACGACCTGACCGACATCGACGCCGTCTCGCGCCGCGTCCCGTGCCTGGCCAAGGTCGCGCCGAACGCCGCGCCCACCACGACGTACTACATGGAGGACGTGCACCGCGCCGGCGGCATCCCCGCGATCCTCGGCGAGCTGTACCGCGGCGGCCTCCTCAACGAGGACGTGCACACCGTCCACTCGCCGTCCATCAAGGAGTGGCTGGACACCTGGGACATCCGCAGCGGGTCGGCGTCGGACGAGGCCGACGAGCTGTGGCACGCCGCCCCCGGCTGCAAGCGCTCCGCCGAGGCGTTCTCGCAGTCCGAGCGCTGGGACACCCTCGACACGGACGCCGCGAACGGCTGCATCCGCGATGTCGCCCACGCCTACTCCAAGGACGGTGGCCTCGGCGTCCTCAAGGGCAACATCGCCGTGGACGGCTGCGTGGTGAAGACCGCGGGCGTCGACGAGTCGATCTGGACCTTCGAGGGTCCCGCGGTCGTCTGCGACTCGCAGGAAGAGGCCGTCGAGAAGATCCTCACCAAGGGCGTCAAGGAAGGGGACGTGGTGGTCATCCGCTACGAAGGCCCCAAGGGCGGCCCCGGCATGCAGGAGATGCTCTACCCGACCTCCTACCTCAAGGGCCGCGGCCTCGGCAAGGCCTGCGCCCTGGTCACCGACGGCCGTTTCTCCGGCGGCACCTCCGGTCTCTCGATCGGCCACGCGTCGCCCGAGGCGGCGTCCGGCGGCACGATCGCGCTCGTCGAGGACGGCGACCGGATCCGCATCGACATCCCGAACCGGACGATCGAACTCCTCGTCGACGACGCGGAGCTGGACCGCCGCCGCGAGGCGCTCGGCGGTGTGTACGAGCCCAAGGCCCGCGAGCGCAAGGTCTCCGCCGCCCTGCGCGCGTACGCGGCGATGGCGACCAGCGCCGACAAGGGCGCGGTGCGGGACGTGTCGAAGCTCGGCTGAGACCCGAAACCTTTTGGGGCGCGGGCGCGTCCTTGGTGTGAGGAACACGCCAAGGGCGGCCCGCGCCGCCGGTTACGGGGGAACACGATGAGCGAGAACGTCATGACGCCAGAGACGTCCGACGGCACGGACACCGAGGCCGAGGCGCAGGACGCGCAGGCCGCCGCCAGGACCTACTCGATCGCCGCGGATGTCAACGTCCGCTCCGGCCCCGGCACGTCGTACTCCAAGGTCGGCCGCCTCAGCGCGGGCACCCGCGTGACCATCCAGTGCCAGAAATCAGGCGAAACGGTCACGGGCCCGACCGGCACCTCAAAACTGTGGGACCGAATCGGCAGCGGCCGGTACGTCTCGGACACGTACGTCCGCACGGGCAGCAACGGCTACGTGGCACCACGCTGCTGACGAGCGGCCCAGGAAGCCGCCGGGCGCCAGGTGAGTGGGCTCACCCGGACTTCGGCGGCTTCGTCGCGTCGAAGGCGAGCACCGTGTTCTTGGCCGCGGCCACGACCAGCAGGCGTCCGGCGACGGTGACGCGTGGCGCGGCGTTCACCTCGCCCGCCACGCCGTCGGCCCGTGGATCAGTCGTCCACAGCGGCTCGCCCTTGAGCGCGGAGAGCGCGACGACCCTGCCGCTGGCCGAGCTGAAGTACAGCACCCCGTCGCCGTCCCCGGCCACCGGCCCCGACGCGCCCTCCACGCCTGTCTGCCGGGACCATTTCTTCCGGCCGGTCGCCGGGTCGAGCGCCGTGACGAGCCCGGTCCGCCCGCTCACGTAGACCGTGCCGCCCGCCGTCGCGGGCGTCCCGTCGTACGTCTTCGCCAGGCGCGTGTACGTGACCTTGCGCAGAGCCCGGTCCACCCGCGTCACCCCGTCGAAACCGACCGACGCCGGCCCCTCCATACGCTGATGAAGGAGTACGAGACTGTCACCGGCGGTACCGACCGGCATGACCGGGCCCTTGACGGCGACGGCCCCGCCCAGGCGACCCGACGCCAGGCCGACGACGCGCAGAACGGGGTGGCGCACCTCGCCCGAGGACACCTCGGCGTCCGGCGCGCACATCGCGTACAGCCGCGTGCCCGCCGGAACCGGCGCACACTGCGTGCCCGAGGGGAACGGCTCGCGCCAGAGCACCTTCCCGCTGTGCGCCCGCCGCCCCTCGAAGCGGGAGTTCGACGCGTCGACCGTCACGACGGTGGAGCCGAGCACCACGGCGTCCCGCGTCCGCCCCGTCACGGCCGTCGACTGGGCGCCGGACGGCACGGACCACAGCTCCTCGCCCTTGTCCGCGTCGACGGCGACCACTTCGGTGGCGGGACCGGCCGCGCCCTCGGCCGCGAAGCGGTAACCGAGCACCGTGTCGTCGGTGACGCCCACCAGGTGCATGCCCTGGACCGGCACGCCCGGACTCTTCTCCGTCCACACGCGTGAGCCGTCGGACGCCCTGATCCGGGCCGCGACGACACCACCGCCCCCGCAGAACAGGGCGTCACCGCGTGCCTCGCACCGCAGCTCGTCCGGGATGTCCGCCTGGCCGCCGGGCACCGTCTTCCGCCACGGCCGGAACCCGTCCGGGAGGGGCGCCCCGGTCGCCGCGACGTTGCGCCCCTCGTCGCCCGCGCCACCTTCGCCGCCCGCCCCGCCGGAGTCACCGGCCCGCATCAGCGCGACGCCACCGCAGATCGCGGCGACGGCGACGACGGCGGCGAGCACGGCACGCAGGCGGCGGCGGGTACCGGGGGCACCGGTGCCGACCCGCTGCGGGGCGGTCGGAGGCGGCGTGGCGTCATCCGTGGACAGATGGTGCTGCGTATCCGTCTCACACGTACTGCGCGCGCCGCCCCCCGCGGGAGCCGCGCCCCCGAGATCCGTGGGCAGGTCCCGCAGCCGTACGAGGAGTTCGTCCGCCGAGGGCCGGTCCTTCGGGTCCTTCGCCAGACACGGCTCGACGACCTTCCGCAGCGCGACCGGGACCGAACCCAACGACGGCGGCTCATGCACGACCTGGTACGCCGTCATGTACGGGCTGTCGGCGTCGAAGGGCCCCTGCCCCGTCGCCGCGTAGACGAGGAGCGTGCCCAGCGAGAAGACGTCGGAGCGCGGCCCCACCCCGCGCGGCGCCTGCAACTGCTCCGGCGACATGAACGGCGGCGTCCCGATGACCCGCCCCGTCATCGTCAGCGTCTGCTGGTCCGCCGCGCGCGAGATGCCGAAGTCGATGACCCGTGGCCCCTCGGGGGAGAGAACCACGTTGGACGGCTTGAGATCCCGGTGCACGACCCCCGCACGATGGATGTCGCGCAACGCCTCCGTCAGTCCAATGGCCAGCGTGCGCAGCTCGGCGCCGCCGATCGGCCCGTGCTTGGCGATGCGCTGGGCGAGCGTATGGCCTTCGATGTACGTCGTGGCCATCCACGGATGCGCGGCCTCCGGATCGGCGTCGATCACAGCCGCGGTGAAGGCACCGCTGACCCGCCGGGCCGCGGCCACCTCCTGCCGGAAGCGGATCCGGAACTCCTCGTCGTCCGCGAACTGCTGGTGGATCAGTTTGATCGCCACGGGGCGCCCCGAAGCCGTGCGCGCCAGGAAGACCGTGCCCATGCCGCCGGCGCCGAGCCGCGCCTCCAGCGGATAGCCGCCGATCTCCTCCGGGTCTCCTCCACGGAGTGACACTGTCCGGACCTCCCCGCGATCCCCCGCTACGTCTTACGCCGCCCAACGTAGCCGCCAGGTGGTGGGGGAGGACAAGGAGGGGGACGAATAGGGCGCGCCGCGGCGCCGCTCCACGCAGCCCCGTGTCGCCGCCCCGCGCAGCCCTCGTGTCGCCGCCCGGCCGGGCACGCCCCTCACCGGGCGATAATCAAACGGTGAGCGAAGAACCCACCACCCCCGGCCCGCGGCCCGAGCCCATCCGTTTCTTCGGCGCGACGTGGGTCGCCCACGACGGCGGCTACGGCGCCCGCCGCGCCGGTGTCGCCGTCGGCTCGCTGCTCGCGGCGGCGGCGGGCTGCTTCGTGCTGCGCTTCGCGTACGAGGGTCTGGCCATCGCCGACGTGGGCAAGTTCGTCAACCTCCTCGTCGTCGTGATGTTCGCGATCTGCAGCGCGCTCGCCTTCCGCCGCACCTGGGAGGGTTTCACCAGGCGCCACGACCCGGCGTCCCAGGCCTCGATGCGAGGCCTGCTGACGATCGGCTTCATCGGGAGCCTTCTCGCCTACTTCGTCCGCTCCCTGACCGAGGCCCCGGGCGAACAACTGCACCGCGAGGAGTACGAGGCGGCACGCGCCCAGTACGCGAAGCGGACGTCACGACGGACGGGCAACCCGTCACGGAGGAAGAAAGCCTGACCCCCGGCACCGGGACGAGCCCTTGACGGGCCACACCCCCCGGAGGATTATTCATCATGTGATGAATAATCGGCGTCCGAGGGATGCCCTCCTCAGCCAGGCCGACGGCGACCGGGCCGACGGCGACCAGACCCACGTCGACCAGACCCACGTCGACCAGGCCAACGGCGACGAGGCCCGCCCAGGCCTCGGCTACGACCCCGGCCCCGACCCCGGCCCCGGCCCCGCCATCCTCGCCGAGGACCTCACCGTGGTCCGAGGCCCCCGCACCGTCCTGCGCGGCCTCGACTTCGCGGTTCCGCGAGGTCATATCACCGGGCTCCTCGGCCCCTCCGGCTGCGGCAAGTCCACCCTCATGCGCGCGGTCGTCGGCACCCAGGCCAAGGTCACCGGCGCCCTGCGCGTCCTCGGCCACCCGGCGGGCGCTCCCGACCTGCGCTCCCGCATCGGATACGTCACCCAGCGCCCCTCCGTCTACGACGACCTGTCCGTCCGCCAGAACCTGGACTACTTCGCGGCCGTCCTCGACCCCGGCCGGGGCACCGCCGCCGAACGCCGCCGCGACCACGTCAGCCGAGCCATCGACGATGTCGGCCTCACCTCACACGCCGACGCCCTCGCCGGCAACCTCTCCGGCGGCCAGCGCAGCCGCGTCTCCCTCGCCGTCGCACTCCTCGGCGCCCCCGAACTCCTCGTACTCGACGAGCCGACCGTCGGCCTCGACCCCGTACTCCGCCGCGACCTGTGGAACCTCTTCCACACCATCGCCGCCGAACGAGGCGCCGCCATCCTCGTCTCCTCCCACGTCATGGACGAGGCGGAACGCTGCCACCGCCTCCTCCTCATGCGCGACGGCGAGATCCTCGCCGACGACACCCCGGAAGCCCTGCGTGCCCGCACCCACTGCGACACGGTCGAAGCGGCCTTCCTCCACCTCGTCGACGAGGCCACGGCCCCATCCCGCTGAACGCCAGGAGAGATGAGGAGCCCCCGATGAACACGTACCGCACCTTCGCCACCGCCGCCCGCGTCCTGCGCCAGCTCCGCCACGACCCGCGCTCCATCGCGCTGATGATCCTGGTCCCCTGCGTGATGCTGCTGCTCCTGCGCTACGTGTTCGACGGCGACCCCCGCACCTTCGACTCCATCGGCGCCTCGCTCCTCGGCATCTTCCCGCTCATCACGATGTTCCTGGTGACCTCGATCGCCACCCTCCGCGAACGCACCTCCGGCACCCTCGAACGCCTCCTCGCCATGCCCCTCGGCAGAGGCGACCTCATCGCCGGCTACGCCCTCGCCTTCGGCGCTCTCGCCATCGTCCAGTCCGCCCTCGCCACGGGCCTCGCGCTGTGGGCCCTCGGCCTGGACGTCACCGGCTCCGCCTGGCTGCTGCTCCTGGTCGCCCTGCTCGACGCCCTGCTCGGCACCGCCCTCGGCCTCTTCGTCTCCGCCTTCGCCGCGTCCGAGTTCCAGGCCGTCCAGTTCATGCCGGCGGTGATCTTCCCCCAGCTCCTGCTCTGCGGCCTGTTCGCACCCCGCCCCAGCATGCAACCGGCCCTGGAGCGGATCTCCGACCTCCTCCCCATGTCCTACGCCGTCGACGGCATGAACGAAGTCCTCCACCACCCCGACATCACCGGCGACTTCGTACGCGACGCCGTCATCGTCGCCGCCTGCGCCCTCCTGGTCCTCGCCCTGGGCGCGGCGACCCTGCGCCGCCGCACGGCCTGAACCACCGGCCCGTCCGCCCACCGGACGCACCACCTGCCCGACGCACCCCAATGCGAGGATGGCCCCCGGACGACGCAACCCGGAGGCCCCGCTCATGAGCCGCACCACGAGCCAGAAAGTCGCAGTCCTCGGCACCGGAAAGATCGGTGAAGCCCTGCTCAGCGGCATGATCCGCAGCGGCTGGGCCCCCGCCGACCTCCTGGTCACCACCCGCCGCCAGGAACGCGCCGACGAGCTCCGCACCCGCTACGGCGTCACCCCCGTCAGCAACGCCGACGCCGCCAAGCAGGCCGACACCCTCATCCTCGCCTGCAAGCCCCAGGACATGGCGAAGCTGCTCGACGAACTCGCCCCGCACGTCACCGCCGAGCGCCTCATCATCAGCGCCGCCGCCGGCATCACCACCGCCTTCATCGAAGAACGCCTGGCCGAGAACACCCCGGTCATCCGCGTCATGCCGAACACCCCCGTCCTCGTCGACGAAGGCATGTCCGTCATCTCCGCCGGCAGCCACGCCACCGCCGACGCGCTGGCCCACGCCGAGGACATCTTCGGCGCCGTCGGCAAGACGCTGCGGGTCCCCGAGACACAGCAGGACGCCTGCACGGCCCTGTCCGGCTCGGGCCCCGCCTACTTCTACTTCCTCGTCGAGGCCATGACCGACGCGGGCATCCTGCTCGGCCTGCCCCGCGACAAGGCCCACGACCTGATCGTCCAGGCGGCGATCGGCGCCTCCGTCATGCTCCGCGACAGCGGCGAACACCCCGTGAAGCTCCGCGAGAACGTCACGTCCCCCGCGGGCACGACGATCAACGCCATCCGCGAACTCGAGAACCACGGCGTTCGCGCCGCCCTCATCGCCGCCCTGGAAGCCGCCCGAGACCGCAGCCGCGAACTGGCCTCCGGCAACAACAACTGACGCCGCGGCAAGCCCCCGACCTACGCCCCCGGCGAGAGAAGCGACGAGGTGGTCACCACCTCCGCAAACCCCCCATCATGCAGGGAAACCGCCGACGCCCGCGCCAACTCCTCCGCCCCACGCCGCCACCCCGCCAGATCAAAGGTGTACGTCGCGTCCAGCGCGAACAACACCTCGTACCCGAGGTTCCCACCCATCCGCGCCGTCGTCTCCGCGCACATGTTGGTCTGGATCCCGGCCACCACGAACTGCGTGATCCCCGCGGCCTTGAGCCACGCGTCCAGATCCGGCGCCCCATAGAAGGCCGAGTTCACGGTCTTCGTCAGCAACAGCTCCGGCCCCGCCCCCTTCCCCCGCCGCTCCTCGACGTACTCCTTGAAGTCGTTCCCCTTATAGCCCAGCCGCAACGGCGACCCCGGCTTCGACGAGTCATGCCGTACGAAGACCACCGGACGTCCCGCCGCCTGCCACGCGTCGATCAGTGCGGCGATGTTGTCATCGGCCGCCGGATTGTTCCTGGCCCCCCAGAACTCCTCCTCCTCGAACCCCCTCTGTACGTCCACCACGACCAGCGCTGCGTTCTCCGCTCCTCGAGGACGACAACATCTGGACCGCCGCGGGCACAGCCGCCGGCATCGACCTGTGCCTGCACCTGGTCCGCACCGCCCACGGCTCCGAAGCGGCAGCCACCATCGCCCGCTCCATGGTCACCGCCCCCTTCCGCACCGGCACCCAGGCCCAGTTCATCGAGCACCCCACACCGCGCGCCGACCGCGACGCCGATGCCCTCGCCTCCGTACGTGAATACGCCCTCCGTCACCTCCACGAACCGCTCACCGTCACCGACCTCGCCACCCGCGCAGGCATGTCGGCACGCTCCTTCGCCCGCCACTTCACGGCAGCCACCGGCACGACCCCACTCCGCTGGCTCCTGGACCAGCGCATCGCGGCCGCACAGAAACTGCTCGAACGCACCGACCTGCCCATGCCTGAGGTGGCCCGCCGCGCGGGGTTCGGCAGCGAGGTCACGATGCGCCAGCACTTCGCATCGCGCCTCGCCATCAGCCCCCGCGCCTACCGCACCTCGGTCACCGGCGGCAGCAGCCCGATCGCCCGATAGGCACCGTCCACCGTCGGCCTGGCCATCCCCCTGGCCCGCTCAGCCCCCTGCCGCAACACCTCCTCTACATACGCGGGATCCGCCACCAGCTCCTTGTGCCGCTCCTGTACGGGCCTGAGCAGCTCCACCACGGCCTCGGCGGTGTCCCTTTTCAGTGCGCCATACGACTCATATACACCGCTCAAGGCTTCTGGGTTCCCACCTCCGCAGGCGGCGAGGATCTCCAGCAGATTCGAGACCCCCGGCTTTGACTCGCGGTCGAAGGCGACCTCGCTGCCGCTGTCCGTGACCGCCCGCAGGATCTTCTTCCGCACGATGTCCGGCTCGTCGAGCAGATAGACGATCCCGGCCCCCGCCTCGTGGGACTTGCCCATCTTCGACGCCGGGTCCTGCAGGTCCATGACCCGCGCCGCGACCTTGGGAGGCGTGGCACGAGGCACCACGAATGTCTGCCCGTACCGCTGGTTGAACCGCACCGCCAGGTCCCGAGTGAGTTCGACGTGCTGCGTCTGGTCCTCACCGACCGGCACCTCATCGGCCCCGTACGCCAGGATGTCCGCCGCCATCAGCACGGGATAGGTGAGCAGCGACAGCCGCAGGCTCCCGCCCCGCGCCCGCTCGCGCACGGACTTCTCCTTGTACTGGATCATCCGCCGCATCTCGCCGTCCGTGGCGACGCACTCCAGCAGATACGAGAGCCGGGCGTGCTCGTCGACATGGCTCTGGACGAAGACGGTGGCCCGTTCGGGATCGATCCCCGACGCGAGCAGCAGCGTCGCCGCCTGCCTACTGAGCCTGCGCACGCGACCGGGGTCGTGGTCCACCGTCAGCGCGTGCAGGTCCACGACGCTGAACAGCGACTCGGCCCGGTACTGGTCCACCTCGGCCCACTGCCGGACGGCTCCCAGGTAGTTCCCCAGGGTCAGATGCCCCGTCGGCTTGACCCCGCTGAAGATCCTCGTCATCTCTCCGCCTCCTGCTCGGGACCGCCGGCCCGACGACCGGGCTCCGGGTCCTCCAGGGGGAGAAACACGAACGGCCGCCGAGGCGGCGGCCGTTGGGTACACGCGTATGTACGGCCGCCGTCAGGCGGCCCACCACAGCTGGGTGTACGCATGCGTTGTCATGCCCTTCAGACTAGCGCTGGGGGGACCTCCCGGCAGGGAGTTGACACTCCTGGAGGGCATACGTAGTGTTCTCCGAGTTGCCCGACGTGAGCGTCGACCACTTGGTCGGTCCCCGGGCAGCCATTCCGCAACAACCATCAAGCGATCGACGTCGCGTTCCCTTCCGGGATCCGCCTTCGGCTCGTTTTCATGTGTATTTGCGAAATGAGGAATCGGCGTTCGAAAGAGCGCCCCCGATTAGGTCGGGAGCCAGGATTCCGCTAAAGTCTCACTCGTCGGAACGGCCCAACAGCCGCGAAGACAACTCCCGCTGACCGGGAATCAGGCCCGAAAGGATCTGATAGAGTCGGAACCGCCGGAAAGGGAAACGCGAAAGCCGAAAGGCCGGAGCGGGAACCGGAAAGGCACCGAGGAAGTCGGACACGAAAGAGTCTGATAG